>DAOUPF010000190.1 GCA_030626265.1 Sulfurovum sp. | reverse complement strand
GATCATTATCGAGCTCAAAAAGACAATCACTATCCTACTAGTAGAACAAAATGCATTTGCAGCACTTAAAATTGCTGACTATGGCTATGTACTAGAAAATGGAACTATAGAACTAGAGGGAGAAGCTAGTAAACTTCTAGGTAACGATGAAGTACTGAAGAAATATCTAGGAGGCTAACAAAGAACCTTTTATTTTCTTCATCTCAAGAGGAGATATTATCTCTTCTTACTAAAAGAGAGTAACATGTCAACAAAAATTACTAAAAACATTCAGTTATCTCTCTTACTAGTAGCTACTCTAGGTGTGATGTCAGGCATCACAGTAGTATCATCACTGCCGCTCATTAGCCATACCTTCTCACATATACCCAACATCGAATTCCTATCAAAGCTCATGCTAACTCTTCCCTCTATTATCATAGCTCTATTTGCACCTTTTGCTGGATATATTGTAGATAGATGGGGGCGATTGAAGCCTATGTATACGGGTATACTTCTATTTGTACTTGGTGGTAGCTCTGGTTTTTATCTGCATGACTTTTATGCTATATTGGCTGGTCGTGCTGTACTAGGATTTGCAGTTGCACTTATCATGACTAGTTCTACTACTCTGATAGGTGACTATTTCGATGAGAAAGCACGGCATAAATTTATGTCTAAACAGGGTATGACCATAGCTCTAGGAGGGTTGTTATTTATCACTTCTGGTGGACTACTAGCACAGATGCATTGGTCATACCCTTTTGCTATCTACTTTATACCTCTACTTTTTTTACCTATACTCATTCATTCATTGTATGAGCCAAAAAGAGAGTCACATCATGAAGACATAGAGATAGAATCAAGCCTTTTACCTGTATACTTTACAGCATTTTTTGTGATGGTACTGTTTTATATGCTCCCTACTCAGCTTCCATATCTCATAGTAAATACACTAAAAGGAGAACCACAAAGCGTAGGATTTGTCATAGCTACTGCCATGGTTTTCAACGCTTTCACTTCGATGAAATATGCCAAAATCAAAGAGAGATTTTCCTTTATACAGATATACTCTGCTACATTTATACTATTTGCCATAGGACTTTTTATAGTCTCACAAGCTACCTCTGTAGCACAACTGTACTTCTCAACTATATTTCTAGGTATGGCTTTTGGATTGTTATTTGTCAACACAAATGCATGGTTCCTATCACAAGTCTCTGCAAAAAAGAGAGGTAAAGCCTCTGGCATACTCACTTCAAGCCTATTTTTAGGACAGTTCTCATCACCAATCATTTTCCAACCTATAGTCAATGCGTATGGCATACAAGGACTGTATCTGATGGTATCTTTTCTAGCTGTGTTTATATCATTGGCACTATTTATAAAGAGTAGGTAGTGATAAAAAATCTATAAATAAACAATCATTCTAAAAATAAAATTATATTATTATTGACTTATAAAAATATCCTGCTATAATACGCGTAGTTTTCTGCAAATATGTAAGACTTCGGAATATTACTCCATGTAAATACGCCACTCTGTCAATCGAACACGCTTAATCCATGCTAAACATGAGATTTTTAAACTAGTGTTCAAAAGGTAGATGAGCCGTCATCTCCTAAGCTTTTCCATTTTCAAAAACAAATTAAATACAAGAGAAATATAATGAAGTTTATAGATTTTGATCTAAACCCAGCCATTCAACAAGCAGTATCCGATGCCGGATTTAAAGAGCCAAGCCCAGTACAAAAAGAGGCTATACCACTAGTACTTGATGGACATGACATCATAGCCCAAGCACAAACAGGTACAGGAAAAACAGCAGCATTTGGACTACCAATGCTAAGCCAAATGAAGGCTGACGGTAGTGTAGAGGGGCTAATAATCGTTCCCACTCGAGAGCTTGCTATGCAGGTGAGTGATGAGATATTCCGTTTTGGTAAGAGCTCTAATCTACGTACAGCTACAGTATATGGTGGTACACCATATAGACAACAGCTAGAGCGTATCAAACAAGCCTCAGTAGTAGTAGCAACTCCAGGTAGACTACAAGATCTACTCATGAGCAAGAGAATAAAAATAGACCCTAAGTTTGTAGTCCTCGATGAGGCTGATGAGATGCTTGATATGGGTTTCTTGGATGAGATAAAAAATATCTTTACTTTTCTTCCAAAAGATAGACAGACCCTCATGTTCTCAGCTACTATGCCAAAAGCTATCCGTAAACTAGCAGAGCAGATACTAAAAGAGCCAAAAACAGTCTCTATCACAAAGTCAGAGAGTACAAATACAGCTATCAACCAGCTATACTATGTAGTCCAAGATAGAGAAAGAGATGATGCATTAGTGCGTCTGATAGATTATAAAAATCCTACAAAATGTATAGTATTTTGTCGTATGAAAAAAGAGGTAGACAGACTAGTATCTCACCTCACATCCCAAGGATTCAAAGTCAGTGGTCTTCATGGTGATATGGAGCAGAAACAGAGAGAAGTGACTATCAAAGGATTCAAGAGAGGAGATGTAGATATATTTGTTGCTACAGATGTGGCTGCTCGTGGTCTTGATGTCAATGATGTAAGCCATGTATTTAACTACCATATACCATTTGACAGTGAGAGCTATGTACATAGAATAGGTAGAACTGGAAGAGCTGGAAAGTCAGGTGAAGCTATCACTCTAGTCACACCAAATGAGCTAAGAACTATCAAAAAGATAGAGAAAGATGTAGGTACAAAGATGACTACTGAAGTCATACCTACACGACAAGAGCTTATAGACACCAAAGGTGATGAACTGCTCATGAAAATCTCTCAAACAGAGGTTACAAGCAAAGCCATAGATATGGTAAAAACTCTCCAACATGACCTTGATATAGTCACGATAGCACATCTACTAGCTTCCATGATACAAGAGGAGAATAGCTTCTCTGGAAAAGACAAGATAGGATTTGATCTAAGTGAGATCAAAAAACTCTTAGAAAAAGCCTATACTGATAGAGGAAATAGCGGTAGAAACAGAGGACGAAACCGTAGCAATAGCAGTAGTAGGAGACGAAATGGAAGTAGCGATAGAAATCGAAGTAGAAACGACTCTAACCGCTCTCGTGATAACAACAGGTCTCGGAGTAGAGACTAGCTTTTAGTAGAGTGCCCCACAATACCATTAAGTTAAGCAATCTCACGGGAGTGAAGAGTTTACTCTCACCCATATATTTGGTGAGACTAAAGTCTCCACTCCCAAAAAAGCACCTTAACTTAATGGCATTGAGGGTGCCCCATACAATGAGTAAATTTTTTTGGAGTAAGAATTTTAATCCCATTTTATGAGAATGAAGTCCTTACTCCTTATATAGAATAGATTGTATAGGAGAGAGCATATATACTCTCTCTAGGGTACTAAATCTTGCAAATCTATTTAGTGATATCTATAATTCATTATTCTGGTCCACCCTCCCCATTAGAAGCAAGTCCACTATCCACGATAACTCTAGTTCCAGCTTCTGTACCATCACTACTGTATAGCTTTGTGCCATCTTTATTGCTAGTTAGGAATATAAGCTCACTGTTGAGTGCTCCATAGATGTATATATTTGAGCCGTAATCATTAGAGTATGAAACACGCATCACCATGACTGTACCATCCTCTGTGCCATCACTCTTCCAGAGCTCTCTCGCATCCCATGCACCCTCTATGACAAAGTATAGTATACCGTTGACATTGGTTAGCTGCTCTGGGTCTGCACTATTTTCTCCATCAGCTATATCCTTGACCATTACAGTGCCTGCCTCTGTACCATTACTCTTCCAGAGTTCATATCCAT
>DAOUPF010000180.1 GCA_030626265.1 Sulfurovum sp. | reverse complement strand
GCTCATTGAGGATATAGGTGAAAAACCAGCGAAACGAAATACTGCTTATAAAATATTAGAGAGATTTTAATGCCAGCAAAACTATTAAACACAACCATAAACAATACAAATATTCCAATAATATTTGAACAAGATAACCGCCTGCCACTAGTCTCCTTGCAGTTAGTATTTTGCAATAGTGGAGCATTGACAGATACAAAAGCAGGAATAGCTAAACTCTCTAGTAAATTGCTAGGAGAGGGTACAAAAGAGCAGGGTAGTATAGCTTTTGCTACTGCTTTAGAGAATCGTGCAGTCTCATTGAGTGCTTCAGTGGGTGCTGAGTCATTTGTGATAAATATAAGTTCATTGAAAAGCGAGTTTGACTTTGCAGTATCTTCACTAAAAAGGCTTCTGGATGATCCAAACTTCACAGATAAAGCTTTTGCCAAGGTTCAAACTCAGACTATAGGTACACTAACCCAAAAGCAGAGTGACTTTGACTACGTAGCTAGCAATCAGCTAAAGAGCATACTATTTGCAAATACCCCTAGAGAACACCCTACTAGTGGAACAGTGCAGAGTGTAGAGAGTATATCTCTAGAGGATATAAAAGCTCACTTGCAGAGTCATCTGGGATATGATACTGTTATATCAGTGGTTGGTGGTGATTTGAGTGAAGATGAGGCTGTGAGTATGACCTCAGATATTATTGGTAGATTACCAAGAGTAGAGCTTAGTGAGATTGAGTATATAGATACCATATCTAAGCCTACTGTGAAGACTACTGTAGCCAAGACAGAGCAGGCGTATATATATTTTGGTGCTCCGTATCATATGCCTTATGATAGTGATGAGGTATATCTGGGAAAAGTCGCAGCATTTATACTAGGTAGTAGTGGGTTTGGAAGTCGCCTTATGGAAGAGATACGAGTAAAAAGAGGCCTTGCATACTCAGCACATGCCAGCCTAAGTGTGAACAATACCAGTAGCTACCTCTCAGGCTATCTACAGACCAAACTAGAGAGTGGTGATGAAGCGAAAAAAGTAGTCCAAGAGGTAGTAGATGATTTCATAGCCAAAGGCATCACCAAAGAAGAGCTGACAAGTGCAAAGCTATTTTTACTAGGAAGTGAACCACTACGCAATGAGACCTTACAACAGAGAATTGGCAGAGCTTTTGGTGAGTACTATAGCGGAAGGGAGCTCGGATATAAGAGTTTGGAGTTGGAGTTGATAGAGGCTATTGAACTAGAGCAGATAAATGAGTTTATATCTAGGCATAGTGAGATAGGGGATATTAGTTTTTCTGTGGTTACTGCGTAGTCTAGTAATGAAGTGATGACTTTAGTCTCATCGCTTAAGTGTAATCTATGATGAAGTTTTTTGTGAGACTAAAGTCTCCATTTCCGTGAAAGTACTGAAAATATGACAATATGACATATTTTTAGCTATGATATAAAAAACTGTGTATAATATCTACATGGAAAATGATAAAGCCTTATTTCGTAAACTAAAGATAAGTACACTACTTGATTTGGCATTGATAGTGCCTAGTTCATATAGTGATACTACACTATCTTCATCTTTGGATCTGGGAGTAGTAGGTACATTTGAGGCTGTGGTGGATGAAGTCTCTAGCAATAGTGGTAAACTTCGTGTGAACTTTACTCTCCCCAAATTTAAAAGAAAACTCTCCTCTATATTTTTTCGTGTAACTCCATACCATTATCAGCTATTTGCCAAAGACAGTAGGCATTATATACAAGGCAAGCTAGAGGAGTACAATGGCTACCTACAAATGGCTCAACCAAAATCTATAAAAGATATAGGCAAAGTAGTACCCAAATACAAGAGTGTACTAAAGATGAGTGAACTAACCCCTCTTTTTTCTAGATATGTTACAGAGAAAAATCTCTTTGATGAGGGGCTTGATAGTGCAGAGGTGGCGACACTGATGCGTATTCATTTCCCTAGAGATATGAGCGAGATATATAGTGGTAGTAAATTTAAAGATGAGATTGTCCAGAAGCTTAAATTTATAGAGGCATTTAATCATCTAAAAAAGCTTCGAGCAAAGCGGGCTGACTTTCCTGCCTTGGAAGCGCTAAATGGTGATATAGCACCTTTTATAGATAGACTTCCCTTTGAGTTGACAGCAGAACAACAGAGTGTGATAGAGCAGATACAGATAGATTTGAACCGAGAGGATAAAGCTGCTAAGAGAATGGTAGTAGGAGATGTGGGTTCAGGCAAGACTATGGTGATACTCTCTGCGGCTATGATGTCATTGCCACGAAAAAGTATACTTATGGCTCCTACTTCACTACTGGCACTACAGTTATATGAGGAAGCATGTAAATATTTGCCAGATAGTGTGAAGATAGCACTAGTAATACAAGGTAAAAAAGAGGGTGATCATCTAGAAGCAGATTTTATTATAGGTACTCATGCCTTGCTTTATATGGATAATTTACCAGAGGCTCCGCTAGTGATGGTGGATGAACAGCATCGATTTGGCACGAAGCAGAGACAATCACTAGAAGCACTGGTAAGTAGAGGAGAGAAGAAGCCTCACTTTATACAGTTTTCTGCTACTCCTATACCACGAACACAGGCCATGATGGAGTCTGAGCTACTAGATGTGAGTCTCATCACTACTACACCATTCCAGAGAGAAGTTCTCACTCAGACTATAGGTAGGACTGAATTTTCAGACCTGCTATCACATATAGAAGATGAGATAGAACAAAACCATCAGGTACTCATCATATATCCTCTAGTGGAGGAGAGCACAGAGATACCATATCAGTCACTGACAGAGAGTAGAGATTTTTGGGAAAAGAAATTTGATGGAGTCTATGTCACACATGGAAAAGACAAGCAAAAAGAAGAAGTGTTGTTAGAGTTTAGGGAAAAAGGAAATATACTTTTGGCTACTACTGTAGTAGAAGTGGGTATCTCTCTGCCAAGGCTAACTCTCATAGTCATCGTAGGTGCAGAGAGGCTGGGTCTTGCCTCGCTGCATCAACTTCGAGGGCGAGTAGGACGTAATGGCTTAAAGAGCTGGTGTTATCTATTTTCAAATACAGCAGATAATGTTAGGTTAGAGCAATTTTCACAAACAACAAATGGTTTTGATATAGCAAAACTTGACTTGAAATTTCGTGATAGTGGTGATATCCTAGATGGTACTATTCAGAGTGGTCAGAAGTTTAAGTGGCTTGATATGGGTGAAGATGAGAGGATTGTAGCTAGGGCAAAGAGTAGGTTAGAATCTGTAAAATTAGAAAGTTGATATAATCGTATGCAAATATTATGGAGAGATATATTGTGGGACTAAAGTCTCCACTTCCTTAGAAGAGAGACTATTTATAGATGCCTAGTATAGACCAAATTTCCCGTCAGCTCTTTTATACATGACTCGCATTACACCGTCATGGTCATTAAATACATGGAACTGCTGGTTATTTTCTGTTCTAAGTAGTCCAATTACTTCATCAAAATCCATTGGTTTATGAAGCTCTAAATCCATAGGGACTATCTCTGGCTCTTCGTCACCGTTGTTTGTCTGCTCAAGAACCGCTTCTGCTTCGCTTCCTAGCTCTTTGAGACTGATGTGCTTGTGGTCTTTTATCTTGTCTGAGTGTCGTCTGAGGTTTTTCTTGACTCTCTCTATGGCTAGGTCAGTGGCTGCGTATACATCTTTGTCTTTTTGGGTGATGACTACTGTATGTTTGCCTTTTAGGTTCACTATAAACTCTACAGAGAAGCCTTTTTTACCATTTTTTATATCACCTGAGATGATGACTGTAGAGGATATAATCTCCAAGTTGTACTTTTCAAGAGAATCTAATGATCCGTATATATAGTCTTTGATTGGTTCTGTTAGTTCAAAATGTCTTCCTACGATACTTCTGTTCATCGTTTATCCTTTTATCCTAATATACCATC
>DAOUPF010000393.1 GCA_030626265.1 Sulfurovum sp. | reverse complement strand
GTTCTATACCGTTCATTCTAGGTAACTCTATATCTACAAGTAATAAATCAATAGACTCTTTCTCAAATATCTCAAGAGCACTTATCCCATCAGGTGCGGTATGGAACTCTCCAAAAAAATTACCAAGTAGCGTAGAGATATTTTTGAGAACTTCAAGCTCATCTTCTACATAAAGTACCGTTTTATCTTTGAGAAAATTATACACCACACACCTCCTAGATAATGAGTTCAACTCATATTATATCCATAAGATGTGTCAAACTTGTGTCATGGGCATAAAAATTGATATTTTATACCTAAACTATTTGCTAGCCACAAAAACAGCCATATCCATAAGTCTCTCAGTATAACCCCACTCATTATCATACCATGCCAATACCTTAACGGTATTGCCATCTACAACATTGGTCATATCAGGTACAAAAGAGGCACTATATGTAGATCCGACAAAGTCACTAGATACACGCTTGTCATTATCTATCTCTATCAAACCCTTAAAGTTAGTATCCGCAGCTTTAACAAAAGCTTCATTTATCTCTGATACAGTTACATCTTTACCCAAATTTACTGTCAAATCTACGACAGAGACGTCAGTCGTAGGTACACGCATTGCATAGCCATTTAACTTACCTTTGAGATGAGGCATTACAAGTCCAAGAGCCTTTGCTGCTCCTGTAGTAGTAGGTATCATGTTTACTGCTGCCGCTCTTGCTCTTCTCATATCTTTGTTATGTTTTACATCTAGTAAGTTTTGATCATTAGTGTATGCATGAATAGTAGTCATAAGTCCATTTTTTATACCAAAGGCATCATCAAGAACTTTTACTATAGGTGCTAAACAGTTAGTAGTACAGCTAGCATTTGAGATGATAGCCTCACCTTTATACTCATCTGTATTGATATTGAGTACATATGTTGGAGTGTCATCCTTCGCAGGTGCAGACATAACTACATTTTTAACACCATTCTTTAAAAATGCCTTTGCTTTCTCTGTAGTCAAAAATACACCCGTACACTCTACTACTACTTCAGCTCCTACAGAACCAAAATCTAGTTTCTCAGGATCTCTCTGGCTAAATAGGTTGACACTTTTACCAGCTATACTGATAGTATCATCATCTATCATTTTTGCATCTACACCTATATGTACTGTATCATATTTGAGTAGATACTCCAACATATCAGGAGTAGCTGTAGAGTTGATAGCCACTAGTTCCATATCATCACGAGCTATAGCGATTTTGATAGCGATTAGCCCTATTCTTCCTGTTCCGTTTACTGCAACTTTTATAGCCATTATATCTCTCCTATTGTAATATATTTATTGTTATGATTTTATCGAAATATTGTTTAATTATATTCTTACTTTTGCTCTTTTGCCAATCTATCTACCATCTTTATACTATCCATTGCATTATCAAGTATCTGTCTTGTAGATGTAATGGGTTTAATCTGTAGGTTTGTCTCTCTTTTATCTAAGCTATGGTCACTCAGTATCTCCATGACCTCTTTTTCCAGCTCTTTGATTATATCACCTAATTTTGACTCTATGAACTCTATATTCATCTATTTACTTTTGGGTCTAAAGATTTTGATGATACTCTCATCAGCTTCCATATATCTACCACCTATGAGATCTATACAGTAAGGCACAGCAGGGAAGACTGCATCCAGACACTCACGGATAGACTTTGGTTTACCAGGTAGGTTTATCACTAGCGAATCATTACAGATACCAGCAGTCTGTCGTGATAGGATGGCTGTAGGCACGAATTGTAAACTCACTGCCCTCATCTGCTCCCCAAAGCCAG
>DAOUPF010000244.1 GCA_030626265.1 Sulfurovum sp. | reverse complement strand
TAGTGATGCATCAAGTATATTTTTATATCCTAAGAATTGGGCAACTTGTAGTGAATTTGGGTGATTGAGTACCTCTGATGAGTCTCCTTGCTGTATGATTTCTCCATCCTCCATGATACCTATCTTATCAGCTAGATATGAAGCCTCTCTAAAATTGTGAGTGACATGAATGATACTAAGGTCATATCTCTCTATCAAACCTTTCAGAGACTTCATAACAGAGATTCTAAATGTTGGGTCTATAGCACTCAGAGGCTCATCTAGTAGTAAGATTTTAGGACGAGAGAAAACAGCTCTAGCGATTGCAACTCTCTGTTTCTCTCCACCAGATAGATTTTCTATAGTACGATTTAATATACTTCTAAGCTCCAAAAAATCTACTATATCAGTAAAAAACTCTTCACTTTTAGGATACTTTTTATACTGCTGGGAGAATCTTATATTTTTCTCTACACTCATATTTGGAAATAGTGCAAAGTCCTGATATACAAAACCTATATCTCTCTTCTCTGGTACTACATTTGTGATGTCTTGAGAGTTTAGAGTAATTTTACCTTTTACTATATGCAACCCTGCTATGGACTCTAACAGTTTGGTCTTACCACTACCTGTTTTGCCTAGTAGTACATAGTAGCTATTTTTCTCCAAGACCATAGAAATATTTTTCATATGAAAATCGCCTCTACAAAATGATATATCTTTTAGGATTAAGTGACTCATATATTGCCTAATCTCCTAGAATGGAGCTATCTCCAGTGGTTACTGGTGGATTTATAACTCCTTGTCCATTTTTTCTCATGATCTCTTGTCCCTCTGCTGAGAGTACAAACTTTACAAACTTTACTGCACCCACTTTATTGACAGGTAGTGTCTCATTTTGGGCTATTGTGATGCCATATACCATCGCAGCACCCCTCTTGGTAATCCAGTCACCTTTTTTCTTGCCTGTTATATTAAATGAAGCTGCTTTATATAACTCACTTAGCTCATTGCTTTTTAGAGATACTTCTAGTGGTAACTCTATGTAGTGCAGATTATGCTGTTGTGCGACAGACTTATAGATATATAGATAATCATACACACCAGCCTCCAGAAGACCCAGTAAATCTGTCTCTTTTGGTCGTACTATGATTTTATTTTTATCCTCTTCTCCATTGCTATAGCTCTCTCCATATCCTAGTAGTTTATTATAAAAACCTGCTATTTTATAGTGAGTTTCGGCTAGCTGGGTGACTAGCATAGAGCGGTATCCGCATGGGTCTAGATTGGGGTTTGAGTGTCCTACTTTGACACCATCTTTTAGGAAAATCTCTGGCCAATTATTGGCATTTATCTCATCTTTGTACTTGGACTTATCTGTATAGGCTATAGCCATCTCATTGGTGGCAAACTGGATATTGAACTTCGCATGAGTTGGTATCATGAGATTATCTATCACTTTATATGCTGCACTAGCCATGATATCTGCCCTCTTACCTATATCTGTGATCTTTCTAGCACAGGCTCTGCTACCTGCTGCTTCACGCAAAACATCATACTCTGGATACTTAGCTTCAAATGCTTTCTCCATCTGTGCAAAAGGCACTGCTAAGCTACCTGCATGAAATATCACTATCTTCTCTTTTGCTACACTTAGAGTAACTAGTATACTTAATGCAACAGCTATCTTGGTCATTTATCTTCTCCATTTATTGTCTTATTCTTTATACTTGATGGAGTACTATCAAACAGCACGACCTTTATCACATCACCCTCAACTGCTCCATCTACTCCCTCACCTAGCACTGCAACAGCATTACTCTCATACATAGGGGTTAGCATACCTGAGCCATATTTATTATCTCTAGTGACATGAAATTCACCATCTATCATGTCTCCTAGCACTATATTGGCGCGTTTTGGATTTGCCCTGAAAGCCTTTGCATTTTTAGCATATACAAAAGAGTGATGGTAGTTTGCAACTCCTTGCATTTTGAATAGTACAGGTAGAGATAGGAGGAAGATATTTAGCATAGCTGTGAGTGGATTGCCAGGCATTGCCATGACAAAACTCTCATCCTCACATCTCTTTCTCATAGTCCCCATCATAGTAGGACGCCCAGGTTTTACATTGACACCATGAAAGAGTACTTCTAGTCCATTTGTGACAAAAGCCTCTTCTAGGAAATCTGCATCACCCATACTAATCCCCCCTGTAGTGACAATAGCATCATAAGATGAGAGCTGGGATATAAACTCTACACTACTATCCAAATCATCAGGTATCGCACCCACATAAGTAGGCTCAAATCCAAACTTCTCTAGTAGTGCATTTATACCA
Source organism: Sulfurovum sp. (assembly GCA_030626265.1). Lineage (GTDB taxonomy): Bacteria > Campylobacterota > Campylobacteria > Campylobacterales > Sulfurovaceae > JAAXPZ01. The sequence goes on along the minus strand of DAOUPF010000244.1, from coordinate 916 downwards.
AAAGCATTGGCATTGTATATCTCATCTTCACTACTGCTCTCCCAAGGTTCTCTTATCTCATCACCTGTTGAGACTACAGCTATACAAAGCTGGATATATACTTCAAGAGCCACTATTCCTTGAGCTGATAGTATAGCTATATGTGCGGGGGTTAGTATCTCTCCTTTTTCAAAGAGCACAGAGCCCTCTGCCTGCTCTTCACCTTTTTTGCGTAAGGCACTACCTTTTTTGATACCCTCTGGGAGTATAACAAACTCTTTAGTCACTTCGATACAATCTTCTATCGGAACTATAGTATCAGCATCATTAGGAACTTTGGCTCCTGTCATTATCTTGTAACAACTCTGCTCTATTAGAGCCTCTGTAGGCGTATCACCTGCAAATATAGTAGAGACTATATCTACTCTACCTCCTACATCTATGTGCTTAAATGCAAAGCCATCCATAGCAGAGTTGTCAAAAGAGGGAAGGTTTTTGCGACATATCACAGAGGTTGCCAATACTCTACCTAGTGCATCATTTATCATGACTATCTCACTCTTTTGGCTAACCTTTGTTCCACTCAATGCCAACTCTAAAGCATCACCAAAAGAGAATAAATCCAACTTTTTCATATCTTGCCACCTCTATACATCCATTCTCCAGTCATTGGTATATATCTATCCCGAACTTGTCTGCTATGTGAACACCTAGTCAAGTAGACACTACACAAGAGAGCTCTCTGAAGATAATTGTATCAGATTTTTCTAAATAAACCCTCTAGTTTTTGCATCTCACCAAACTCAGATTATACTGTAGAGCTTTGTTTTATGGCTTCTGATAGAGGCACGGTTCTATCAGTAAGGTTTTTACTATCCCTTTATTATAGCCATTAAGGCTATAGTGCATATAATGTTCCTTGAATAAATAGTTATGT
>DAOUPF010000480.1 GCA_030626265.1 Sulfurovum sp. | reverse complement strand
CCATGATAGAGTTCTACTGGGCATACAAGACATATATAGAGCTGATGGAGATCACTGAGGAGCTGTTCGACTATCTATTTGATAATCTTGAGTTAGATAGAAAGCTACCTTACGGTGAGCTAGAGATAGACTTCTCTACTCCTTTTGCCAAGATACCATACATAGAGTCTCTCACAACTATAGGTGAAGTACCCTCTGATGTAACCAATGACAAAGCCAAAGCCATAGCATATCTCAAAAGCAAAGGTGTAGAGGTAGATAACAAGCTAAGCCTTGGGTATATACAGGCAGAGATGTTTGATGAATTTGTCGAAGGTAAGCTTATCAACCCTACATTTATCACAGACTTCCCTATAGATATATCACCTCTAGCCCGTCGTTCTGATGACAATCCTGACATAGCAGAGAGATTTGAGCTGTTTATGGCTGGCAAAGAGATAGCCAACGGCTTCTCAGAGCTAAACGACCCTATCGACCAGTACGAGCGCTTCAAGGGTCAAGTAGACACCAAAGATGCTACAGGTGATGATGAAGCAATGCACATGGATACAGACTATGTCAAGGCACTTAGCTACGGTATGACTCCAACTGCTGGGGAGGGCATAGGCATAGACCGCCTAGTGATGATGCTAACCAATCAACACTCTATCCGTGATGTGCTACTCTTCCCAGCTATGAAACCAGAAGCCCCACAGGTAGCAAAGGTCATAGTGTCAGATGAGAACAAGTGCAAAAAATGTGGCAATGAAACCTTAGAAGAGCTAAAGCCTGCAAAAAAAGGTAAAGGCATGTTTTGTATGGATGTTACAGAGTGTAAAAAAAGAGTGTTAGATAAGAGATAAAATCTCTTATCTAACCACAAAATAGCAGTTATCTACTATTAAAACCTATAGCTAATCCCCACACTAACCATATCTATCTCAATACCACTCAAAGGCACATGACCATCAAATCCAGTATCATTATATAGCATAGTATAATCAGCAAATATAGATACATTATCTGTAATATTATAACTAGCTCCTAAACCCCACTGTAATCCTGACTCCTCTCTATCTACTGTACCCGTTGGCAAATCTGTAAATTTAGTCATTCCATAACCTATAAGAGCATATGCTGTAAGCTTATCCATAGTGTATGTTG
>DAOUPF010000077.1 GCA_030626265.1 Sulfurovum sp. | reverse complement strand
TGGGTAATAGATCCTAGTGATGATGGCATTATCATGAGTAGATTTACATCTTTTGGTTCACCAGCTTCTATAGCTGCCAATGACATGATGGCTCTACTATGCCGAAACAAAACTATAGACAAAGCCGCGGAGGTCACATACAAAGGCTTAGAGTATTTTCTTCGTGACAATCCAAGCTCTCAAGCACTACCAAAATCCATATCATACACTATATCTATGGCACTAGATGCAGTCAGATGTGCCGCACTAGAGTACTTCAATGAAGCAGAACCTAGTACTGATGAGATAGCCGTAAGCGACGATTCACCTATGAGCCTAAAAGCTATCAAAGATACTATCGTGCTACATGACATACAGAGTGTAGAGGATATAACCAACTATACCAAGGCTGGAAGATTTGATAAAGAGAAGCTAGACTATCTAGAGGAGATACTAAAAAGATCTAGAGATGAGATGGAGGAGCAGAGACTTAGCAAACTAGAGGTACTAGATACTCCATTTAGAGAGATGGATGTAGAGAAAAAGATAGCAGCTATAAATAAAGCCATAGATGACAATATCCGACAGTTTCTCATCATGGATGGAGGCAATATAGAGATACTAGACGTTAAAGAAAATGGCAAACAGATAGATATCTATATCCGATATCTAGGGGCTTGTAGTGGCTGTGCAAGTTCTAGTACTAGTACACTATTTGCTATCGAAACTACCCTCAAAGAGAAGCTAGATAATGAGATTAGAGTGTTGCCTATCTAAGTATATTTTCTAGGTACATCTGTGTACCTTCTCTACCATTAACTGCAAGGTAGTGTTGCCTCTAAAGTGATTTTCATTTATCTTGTAGAGGATATCTACTCTATCCCCAATGGCATATCTCTCGCGAGTTTTGAACTGTACACCATTTAATATCTGAGCATCACTCTGGAAAGTAAATCTAAGGTGGTTTTGCTCTTTGCCCATAGTTTGGATTGCAAGTATCTCTACGGCTCTAGTGATAAACTTTGGTTTGGGGTTTGCTTCACCAAAAGGTTCATACTGTGTGATCATAGATAGTAGTTCAAAATCTATATATCTAAAAGATAGTTCTCCTAGTATATCTGGGTCACAGTACTCATCACTACTACAGTATTTTTCTATCTTTTCCTGTATCTTCTCTCTAAATTTATCAACACCATTTTTTGATAGACTAAGCCCAATAGCCGCACTATGTCCACCAAATTTATCTAGTATATCTCTATGTACATTGACTAGTTCAAAGAGATTACAGCCATTAAAGCTTCGTCCACTACCTTTGCAGATATCTCCATTTTGACTCAATACAATAGCAGGTCTCTCAAAGGCTCTAGATAGTCTAGCAGCTACTATACCCACTACACCCTCATGCCAACCCTCAGATGCGACTACAATCACTTTGTCCTCATTTGCCACCTGTGTAGTCGCCTCTGCTGTAACTCTCTCTTCTAGGGCCTTTCTCTGCTCATTTAGAGCTATAAGTCTCTCTAGTGTAGTTCGTGCTTCATAGATATTGGGAGCTGATACAAAATCTACAGCTAATGATGCATCCTCTATCCTGCCAGCACTATTGAGAAGTGGAGCTAGACCAAAGGCGATATCCTCTGCTACTAACAAAACTTTATTATTTTGTTCTCTATATGCTTTTATGAATGGTGTATTGCTACTGTTTATGAGTTTGAGTCCTGTTTGTACCATAGCTCTGTTGATATGCTGTAGGGGCATGATATCTGCTATGATAGCTATAGCTGTCATCTCTAGATAGCTTTTCATATCTATCTGTTTATTTAACTCTTTTTTCAGTGCACTACAGAGATACCATGCTATCTGCGCTCCACATATCTCTGCATGAGGAAAAAGACATTCTGGTTGTTTTTGATTGACTATAGCGTATGCATCAGGTACTAAATCTGGGACTATATGATGGTCGGTGATGATAAGGTCTATTCCTAACTCTTTGCACTCTCTAGCTGCTTCTACTGCAGATATACCATTATCTACTGTAATGACTAAGTCATAATCTCTAACTCGTGATACCAATGAAGTAGATAGTCCATATCCATCTCTAAATCTATTTGGGATGATCCAATCCAAAGGAGAATCTATCTGGGTGAAAAATCGTCTCATGATAGAAGTGGAGATAACTCCATCTACATCATAGTCACCTATGAGTATAATCTTTTGATTTGATTTTATCGCTTCAACTATACGAGAAACTGCCCTATCCATGTCTTTAAAAGTAGATGGGTGTGGCAGGTCTTTAAGAGAAAGAAAAGTATTAGAAAACCTCTTAGCTAGAAGCTCAAATATAGACTCTAAGTCAAGAGCGGGATGAGAATTATTCATTCTCGTTTGAGTAAGTTTTGGCCGCTTTTATAAATCCTAATATACACTTGTTGGCATGTTGTAACCTAGATGTAAATTCAGGATGGAACTGCACACCTAAAAACCAAGGATGATCTTCTATCTCAACAGCCTCAATCAAACCATGAGACTCACCAGTGACTATCATACCAGCACTCTCTAATACTTCACGATATTTTGGGTTGGCTTCAAATCTATGTCTATGTCTCTCATATATGATTTTAGAGTCATATATATCTCGCAGGATAGAACCCTCTTTAGTCTCACACTCATACTCACCTAGACGCATAGTGCCACCTAGTGGTGAGGTAGTTGTTCGTATCTGTTTTGAGCCACTAGCATCTATAAACTCATCTATGAGATAGATTATAGGGTTTTTTGTTTGTTCATCAAACTCTATAGAGTTCACATCCTCTAATCCAAGTACATTACGAGCATACTCTATCATAGCTAACTGCATACCCAAACAGATACCTAAAAATGGTATATTGTTCTCTCTAGCATACTGAATGGCTTTTATTTTGCCCTCTACTCCACGAGATCCAAATCCACCAGGAACAAGTACACCATCACAATCACTCAAAAACTTTTCTGCGCCTTCACTGTCTACTTTTTCACTATCTACCCACTTTATAACAACTTTATCATCCAAGTGTGCACCTGCATGAATCAGAGCTTCTGTGAGTGATTTATAAGACTCTTTGAGATCTAGATATTTTCCTACAAATGCTATCTTTATCTTGCCAGTAGGTTGTATGATTTTATGTACTAAATTTGACCAATCATCCACTTGTGGTTCACAATTATCCAAATCAAGTTGTTTACAGATAGGAGTCAATATATTTTGCTCTAAAAATTTCAGTGGTACTTCATAAATAGTAGGTGCATCCATCGCTACTATGATAGAATCCTCATCTATATCACAATTAAAAGCTATCTTTCTCTTTATATCATTATTAACAAAATGCTCTGCACGAATAACTAACATGTGTGGAGCTATACCTATTCGTCTGAGCTCCTGTACTGAATGCTGAGTTGGTTTGGTTTTTAACTCACCTGCTGCTTTAATATATGGTAATAGTGTCACATGTACATTCATCACTTGCGTTTTATCAAGCTCATGTTTCATCTGTCTGATAGTCTCTAAAAATGGTAAACCCTCTATATCTCCAGTTGTTCCACCAAGCTCTACTATGAGAATATCTTTACCCTCACCTGCTCTTATAATTCTCTCTTTTATCTCATCTACAATATGAGGAACTACTTGAATAGTTTTTCCAAGATATTTTCCTTTTCTCTCATTCTCTATGACAGTTTTATAGACAAGTCCTGTTGTAAAGTTATTGTTTTGAGTAAGTGAAGTATCTAAAAATCTCTCATAATGTCCCAAATCCAAGTCCGTCTCAGCCCCATCTTTGGTCACAAAAACTTCACCATGCTCAAGAGGAGACATTGTTCCTGGATCTACATTGATATATGGATCTAGTTTTAAAACACCCACACGATGTCCTGAAGATTTTAGCAGAGTACCTATACTTGCTGCTGTGATACCTTTGCCTAGTGAGCTAAGCACACCACCTGTTACAAATATATATTTAGTTGTCTGTTGATCACTCATTATTATTAAAACCCTTTATGCAACAATTGGCATGATAATAGTCATAAAATTTTCATCTTTGACTATAAATGGAAGTGTAGATTCATTAAATCCTATTACAAATGTTTCACTATCCACTTGTGACAAGAAATCAAGCATATATTTACTATTTAAAGATATTTCAAATTTCTCAGTAAGTCCAGTTTCTATCTCAATCTCTGTTTTTGCTTCAACATTATCTGATGAGAGAGAGTTAAATCTAATAGTATCGTTAAAAAATGAGATTTTGATATCATGAGATATTGTAGTTATCATTCTTATAGCATCTAACATCTCTTTTTTTGGTAATGTTACTTGATGTTTTATAGTATTTGGAACTATTCTTTGATAATCAGGAAATTTACCATTTATAAGATGTGTAAAAAAGAAGTAATTATTATTTGTAATTATCAGTGTAGTCTCATCATAATAAATAGTTATTTGATCAAGGAAAAGTTTTTGTATCTCTATGATCGCTTTTTTTGGTAAGATGATAGAAAGTTCTTCACCTGTTGTACCTGGAAAAGAGGCAATAGCCAAACGTCTTGTATCAGTACCTACTAAATCAGTTGTAGTCTCAGATATATTAATCAATGCTCCATTGAGTTCAAACTTAGGATTATTTGTATCAATTGCAGGAGATATTTTTTTAAGATTTTTTATAAGGTTAAGTGAATCTAATTCTATCTGTGGTTTACCATCAATATTTGGAAATGTCGGAAAAGAGTTAGCATCAAATGTAGGAAGTTTAAATTTAGAGTGCTTTTGTTTTACTAAAAGAGTATTATCAAGAATCTCTAAAATTATATCACCCTCTTTTAATATTCGTACAATATCTAAAAGCTTTTTACCATTTGCAGTAAATGAGCCTTCATGTTCTATAAGAATATTATTAGTTATTATCTCCAAGCCAATCTCTGAATCTGTTGATTTAATTATACATTTCTCACCATCAGCTTTAAAATATATATGAGAAGTAATTTGACTTGCATCTTTTTTCTCTAAAAAAGGTTGTAAGTTTATTAGTATAGACTCAATGATTTGTTTGTCTGCTTTTATCTTCATTTTCTCTCCTTTATTAATAAATAAAAATAGTAGTAGTAGTAGATGTAGATGAATATGTGAAAAACTCTTCTAGCTACCTAAATTACGAATAAAAACATTCGAATACAATATTCTATTTATTCACATCTTTTCACTTATAAAATTATATCTTTTTTTTATTCATTTTTCTTTGTAGTTGTTCCTATCTTATTAGAAAACTCTTCTAGTAGTACTTTAAAGTTCTCATCACTATCTATAATTTCATTTATTTTTTTCATTGCATGAGATATGGCAGTATGGTCTTTCATGCCCACATATTGGGCGATTTGCGGCATTGAGTTGGGTGTGAGATTTCGTGCTAGATAGATTACAATTCGTCTAGCATTTACTACATTCCTTGTTCGTTTTTTAGATTTTATATCTGATGGCTTTACATTCATCTCTTTGGATATTATTTTGACAATATCATCTATACTAATATTTTCCTGTTTCTCTTTCAGTTGATCTTTTATAGCAGTTTTTGTAAACTCTAGGGTTATCTCTTGATTTAGCATACTACTCATGGCATTTAGTTTTATGAGAGTTCCTTCTATTTCACGGATATTATCACCCATATTTGTTGCTATATAATTTATAATATCACTATTTAGTGTTATTCCATCAAGTTCACATTTTTTTTCTATAATAGCAATTTTTGTCTCAAGTCCAGGAGGTTGTATATCAGCCATTAATCCCATTTCAAAGCGAGTACGAAGTCTATCTACAAGACCTGCTATTTTTTTAGGAGCTCTATCAGAGGTCATAACTATCTGTTTGTTTAAATTGTGTAGTTCGTTAAATGTATGAAACAGCTCCTCTTGAGTCTGCTCTTTACGAGATAAAAATTGAACATCATCTATCAAAAGTAAATCACACTCACGAAAGTGTTCACGAAATCTATCCATAGTTTGGGATTTAACATGTGATATATATTTATTCATAAATTGCTCTAGTGTAGTATATATGACTTTTTTGCCTTCATCTATTTGATAGTTTCCTATAGCTTGAAGTAGATGGGTTTTACCTAAACCTACACCACCATATATAAATAGTGGATTGTACTGCTTCCCTGGTTTATGAGCAACACTTTTAGCTGTAGTAAATGCAAATTGATTTGATGTACCAACAATAAAATCTTCAAATTTAAATGATGGATTTAAATGTGTACTTTTTGTGCCAGTTTTATTCTCTTTTCTTTTTATATTACCTTGACTATTTATTTTTATTTTGCCTATGAGTATATTTACTTGTGGTTTTACATCAGAATGAATCTCAAATAAATGGGCTATTTTTTCTCTGTATTTTGTTTTAATCCATTTAGCAACAATAATATTTTGTACAGTAAAAATAGCAATATCACTTCTAGAATTTACTTCATCATAATGCATATTTTTTATATATCTATCATATTCATTTTGATTTATCTCTTTTTTAAGTTCACTTAAAATGGATTTTCCAATATTCATTTAATCTCC
>DAOUPF010000381.1 GCA_030626265.1 Sulfurovum sp. | reverse complement strand
TGACAGAAACTACATTTTTTAGTTGACATTTGTCTTCCTTGTAAATGGAATACCACGCTGTGATTCCATGATAAATTGATATAATTTTTTTAATATTACTGATTGGTTTTTCTTTAAAGCATTAATTGCAATCTCTTTTGGTGATTCATTGCTGATAAGTATAGTATCGTAAGCATCAGATATAGCATCTAACTCTATATCTGTGAAGTTATTTCTCAATTCTACTATATTTAGTCCAGATATTTTTGCACGATTTCCTTTTGCTATGCAGTAGGGTGGTATATCTTGGGTTAGTGCTGCCTCTTTGTCTACATATGCCCCATCACCTATCTTTACAAACTGGTGAACAGCAGAGGATTCCATGAATGATACATTATTACCTACGATTACATGTCCACCTAAAGCAGAGTCTCTCTCCATGAGACAGTTGTCTCCCATCTGCACATCATGACCTATATGTATCTTTTCCATCAACTGATTGTTGTTACCAATAGTTGTGACTTTGCCTCCATGATCTGTACCAGTGTTTATGAGTGAGTATAATCCGATAGTATTGTTATCCCCTATAATCAACCTAACCTCGCTGGAAGCTATTTTTAGATCTTGTGGAGCAGATCCTAGTACAGTGTATGAAGAGATATGATTTCCATTGCCTATGGTAGTATTTCCTGTGATGACTGTGTGTGAATCTATAGTGTTGTTTTCACCTATAGTTACATCACTACCGATGTGACAATATTCTCCTATACTTGTCCCTTTTCCTATGGAGGCTCCTAGTTCGATAATGGATATGTGGTCAATAGTACTCAATTTTTCTACCTAGATATACTTTTATTTATCAACTATCATAGCTTTGAGTTCGGCTTGTGCTACAAGCTTATCATCTACAAATGCTTTAGCATCAAATTGCCATACGGCACCTCTGTGTTTGAGTACAGAGATTTTATATATGAGCTGGTCACCAGGTGTGACAGGAGCACGGAACTTGGCCTTGTCAATACTCATGAAATATACTACTTTGTTCTCAGCATTTTTCATATCCTCTTCACTAAGACTTTTAAATGCCAATATACCACCTACTTGTGCCATGCCTTCGATGATCATTACACCAGGGTAGATGGGATGGTCAGGGAAATGCCCTTGAAATACTGGCTCAGAGATAGAGATATTTTTCAATCCTACTACTGACTCACCAGCTGTTAGCTCAGTTATTCTATCTACTAGCAAGAAAGGATATCTATGAGGAAGTATTTTTTGAATATCAGTCACATTTAGAAGCATACTTATTTCCTTGTATTTTGATGACATTTTATCCAAAAAGATGTAAATATATGGTTATCCTTTTATATCATCCATTTTTTGGATTATAATTTCTCTTATGTCTTGATAAGTTTTTGCTTCTAATGAAATCTCAATTCTGTTTTTAGGTATGATATCTACGACTATTATAGCACTCAAATCATAAGCTGATGAGATAATATCAGATCTGATTTTTAGTTCTTTTTCAAATGTAGGTGGGTTGAAAATTAGCTCTTTTGTAGAGATATAATTCGTGTTGCCAAGCTTATTATATTTATCTAATGTTATAAATTTAACTTCATCTCTACTCATATAATTCAAATCTCCCAGAGTATACTCAATTCTACCACGGGTATACTCTTTTTTGAGTGTAGAGTAGGGTAATATATGACTGGGTACTATCTTTTTTTGTACCCTCAATAATCCACTTAAAAGTCTCCAATTAAGAAACCTCTCTTTTGTTATTTGATATGAGATGTCCTCTTTTTCTAGCTTGATTCGTTTTTCATAAAGTTCTACTCTGGACTCTATGGATTCTGGCTGTATCTGCCTAGAAATAGGTGAGAAAAGTTCATCAGATAGACGATTTTGCTCCTCTCGTTGCATGGATAGTCCATATA
>DAOUPF010000329.1 GCA_030626265.1 Sulfurovum sp. | reverse complement strand
CTCTTCAACTACATAGAATGAGCCAAATACTAAGTACTGCTCATTTTTATCTATTATATTTTTAAAGTAACTATACTCAATATCCACTTTTTTAAGTGCTCTCTCTATCTCTTCCAAAGTTGTAGCTCTTTGTGAGTGTATAGGGATTATCTCTACCCGTTTTACTTTGGGTTTGAGTATTTTTAGTACCTCTTCATAATCTTTATCATCTAAAGAGTTGTAAATCAATACTACTTTCTCATCAAGGGCTTTTTCAATAGCTCTTGATGCTAGAGGATTATGTCCTACATCTATACGAATATTGGCTGTTAGGGGGTAAAATCTACCAAATAACTCTAGAGATTTTAAGTTATTGAGATCATATTTCATATCCAAAATATCTAGGGCTTCTAATGCTACTGTAGCATTGTCAATCAGGTAATCCCCCCAACCTTTTTGTTCTGCAATTAACATAAGCATCATAGGTTGGGATCTCCCCTCCCCGACAATAATGTTTGTATGCCTAGAAATGTCGGGGAGAGGACACCTCGACCTACATACTTTAAATAATTTAGCACCTTTGTTTTTGGCTATCTCTTTTGCAATTTCTTCAACCTCATCATACACTTGAGGAGCCAATAAAGCTTTTTTCTGAATACTACGTATCTTTGTACTCGCTATCTCCTCTATAGTACCACCCAAAAATGCTTGGTGATCAATACCTATAGGGGTGATAACAGAGAGCTCCTTATCACATACATTGGTAGCATCAAACTCACCACCAAGTCCTGCCTCTAGTACTATCAAATCACAGTTTTTAAATACTACAAAAGCCAGTAGTGTTGTATACTCAAAATAGCTCAGAGCATCACTCATATCTCTACCCAAAATTTTAAATAGCTTTTGATGTGCAAGCTCTAATATATCATCAGAGATATCCTCTCCATCCAGCCATATCCGTTCATTAAACTTCAATATATGAGGAGATGAAAAGTGCCCAATACTTAAGGGTCTGGTGATTTGTGATTTGCCATAAAGTGTTGATTTGTCACCTGACCCTAAATATGCTAAATGTGCGATAATTCTTCCAGTTGAGCCTTTACCATTGGTTCCTACTATGTGCACGGTTTTTGGTCGTCTAATATGAGGCTTTAGTGTAGCATAAGCTATATGTACTCTCTCATGGTCTATCTCTTTATAATAAAGGGGCTTACCATCCAAAAAACCTACTAACTGCTCCTTACTCACTACTACCCACTAACTATCTAGCTGATCTAGCAGAGATATAAGCTACAAATTGGTCAAGTGCCTTTTTGCTACACTCCTGTATGGACTCTCTCTTTACTCTTGATGACTCTAATGCACTTGGATTTACATCTGCTTCATGAGTTGTAATAACTCTTCTAACTATATTTTTTTTATCTGATTTTAGATTAAAGACAGTAGTGACATTAGTACGATATCTACTTACATAACCATTGGTATCATAACTCAAAGCTGTATATGAAATATCTGGATAAGAGACTGTAAGTCTATTTAATGATTCTTTATCAGCAGTCACAGATAATCCTAAACGAGAGACAATCATATTCCTAAGTTTATCTTTTAGAAATATACCATTCTCCGGATCTTTTGTCGATATTTTGACATCTATGTATAGCGGAGAAGCTATACTTTTTTTAGCATAGTGTGAGACAGGCTTATATCCACAAGCTGTTATAATTAATAATGAAAAACTAAAAACTAAAAATTTATATAGATTCATCTCATATTCCTTTATTTACTCTTTTATAGTGGTTTTACCGCTAGATTAACTAGCTTCCCTGGGACAACTATCTCTTTGACAATACTCATACCCTCAAGCCACTTGTCACCAGCATCCTTGGCAGCAGTTAATATCTCATCTTTGGAAGCACCAGCACTGACCTCTACCTCTGCACGCTTTTTACCACCTATCATCACCATATACAAGATACTATCTTTTACAAAGACCTCATCTCTAACTTTTAGTATAGCTTTCAAGTTTTCTCTACTAAATAGCTCCTCTGATAATTCTGTAGCTACATGAGGAATAATAGGTTCTAGTAGATTTAGCATTATATATATGCCCTCAGTCCAGACCTCTGCACTATCTTGTTTATCTAGTGCATTTAATGCCTCCATACAGGCTGCGATTAGTGTATTGAATGCAAATGTATTCTCATAGACTGTAGATGACTTTTGTAGCGCCTCATAGACTTTAACACGTGCTAGCTTTGACTCTTTGCTAAGTCCACTTTGATCTATAGTTGGTAGATTATCGCTGATGACTTTATCTTTTCTATCATATAGCTTTTTGATAAATCTAAATGCACCATCTACGGCTGAATCATTCCACTCTAACTCTTTTTGTGGAGGAGCAGCAAATAGAGTAAATAGTCTAGCAGTATCTGCACCATACTTCTCT
>DAOUPF010000108.1 GCA_030626265.1 Sulfurovum sp. | reverse complement strand
CTAGCAGGTAAGGACTTGATGTTCTCTGTGACAGTATTGAGTGAGAGAGAAGCTACTGAAGAAGAAGCTGAGTGTGGTCAAGTGGGTGGCGAACACTGTCAACCAGGTGGTTGTGGTTGTTAGTATAGGAGCCTGTACGGTTCACGCATAAAGTTACTAACAAACTTTAACTTACTATAAAGGTGTCAACTATTGGCACCTTTTTCTCATTTATCTCAATCTATATATACTCCTAACACACTTTACGATAAAATTATAAAAAATATTTAAAGGTACAAATATGTCAATAAAATATGCATTTTTATTTGCAGGACAAGGCTCTCAGGCTATGGGTATGGGGCAGGACTTTTTCAACAATTCTGATATAGCCAAGAAGATGGTATCAGAGGCAAGCGAGAGAACAGGTATTGATTTTGAGACTCTTCTTTTCTCTGAAAATGACAAGCTAGGTCAAACAGAGTTTACTCAGCCTGCCATACTACTAGTGGGGGCTATCGCACATAGACTGTTTGTAGAGCAAACAGGTATAAAGCCAGCTCTTACTATGGGGCACTCATTGGGTGAGTTCACTGCTCTCGTGGCATCTGGAGCACTAGATGCCGTGGATGCAGTGGAGCTTGTAAATCTACGTGGTAGGCTTATGGCTGAGGCTTGTGAGGGTCAAGATGTAGGTATGATGGTATCACTGGGACTTGGTGATGAGGTAGTAGAGGAGATATGTAATGCACAGCGTGATGCGGGTATGAGAGTATGGCCAGTGAATTATAACTCTGATGGTCAGATAGTTATAGCAGGTATCAAGAAAGACCTAGAGCTTCTAGCACCTATACTCAAAGAGGCAAAAGCTAAAAGAGCAATGCTCCTAGATATGTCTGTGGCATCTCACTGCCCTCTCTTGGAGAGTGCAGTAGCTCCTCTATCAGATAAGCTATCAGAGGTGCTAAAGGATGACTTTATAGCTCCTATTATCTCCAATGTAACAGCAGAGCCTTACTCTAGCAAAGCAGAGGCTCTAAATCTATTGCCTCAGCAGTTGGTGTCACCTGTAAAGTATAAACACTCTATGGCAAATATAGATGATGAGGTGGATTGTTATATAGAGTTTGGTCATGGTGCTGTGTTAAAGGGGCTCAATCGTAAGGCTACTAAGAAGCCACATTTCAATGTTAGTGATATGGCTTCATTGGAAGCTACAATTGAAGCTATTGCAGAGCTTTAGGTTTTTTTGAGTATTTAACCCGAAATATGCAATAGAGATTACAAAACTAGCACAAGTCATTGTATCTAGGGCATTCACAAGAAATCATCGCTTAACCTTTGGGTTAAACTAAAATTTCTTGCAAACACCCTAAATACAAGCACTAAGTACTATTTTTATAATTCTATTGCATAATCTGGGTTGAAACTTATATTTTAGTTGGTGCTTCTTTTCTACTTTTGTATAAAAGTAGAGTAAAAAGCGTCACAACTCTCGAATCGCTTCGCTTTCAAGGGCGTTGGTTGTGACAGAGGCTTGCCTTTGGCAAGATTTGATGGGAAGAAGAATAGAAAAAGGAGTTTTTATGAAAATTGCTATTATGGGGGCTATGCCTGAAGAGATAGAGCCGTTGATAAGTAAGCTGAGTGATGTTCGAGTGACGGAATATGCGGCAAACAAATATTATGAGGGTGTGTATGATGGCAAAGATGTCGTAGTGGCATACTCGAAGATAGGCAAGGTCTTTGCTGCTCTTACAGCTACTAGACTCATAGAGAAGTTTGCTTGTGATAGATTGCTATTTTCTGGTGTAGCTGGGGCTATCAGTGATGAGCTTCAGATTGGGGACTTGATTATAGCTGATGGGCTATGTCAACATGACTTGGATATCACTTCTTTTGGACATCCTCATGGGTTTGTACCTGAAGGTGATGTCTGTATACCTACAGATATCAATCTTCGCAATATAGCCAAGAATGTTGCATCAAAAAAAGGATTGAAACTAAAAGAGGGTGTCATAGCTACTGGTGATCAGTTTGTGGCAAACAGTGATAGAAAAGAGTGGATAGAAGATACATTTAAAGCAGATGCTCTGGAGATGGAGGGGGCTAGTGTAGCAGTAGTCTGCACTTCTCTGGATATTCCTTTCTTTATACTCCGAGCTATCAGTGACAGTGCAGATATGGATGCTGGGTTTGATTTTGATGAGTTTTTAGAGAGCTCAGCTAAGATATCAGCGGACTTTATATTGAGTATGGTAGAAGAGATTGAAGCATAGAGGAGCTAAGCTTAGCAAAAGACTACTGCGAATAGTTGGCAAGTGCAATGCAGAGTACAAGCTGATACAAGAGGGTGATAGGGTGTTAGTAGGGCTGAGTGGTGGTAAAGATTCACTATCTTTGGTTCACTTACTGTTGCATATGCAGAGACATGCTCCTTTTAAGTTCGAGTTTGAGGCTTGTACTGTGAGTTATGGTATGCCAGGAGAAGAGTACAAAATCCTAGAAGAACACTGCAAAGAGTATGGTATCAAGCATACAGTATATGAGACAAATATATATGATATCTCCCAAAATACTATCCGTGAAAATAGCTCGTTTTGTAGCTACTTTTCTCGTATGCGTAGAGGGGCTCTTTATACATTTGCCCAAGATGGTGAGTTCAACAAGATAGCACTAGGTCACCACTTTGATGATACCGTAGAGAGCTTTTTTATGAATATGTTCTACAATGGCAGTATCAGAGCGATGGCTCCTATATACAAGGCAGAGAGAGGGTTTCATGTCATAAGACCACTCATTGAGGTCAGAGAGAGTCAGCTCAGAGCTTTTGTAGATGAAAATGCTTTTGCCACCATAGGTGATGAGGCATGTCCAGCTATGCTCAAAGATGTCAAAGTACCCATAGCTAGAGCTCAGATCAAAGCATGGTTAGAAAGTATGGAGATGGAACAGGAGAACTTTTTCAAAATGATTAGAGCTTCGTTTAAACATGTGCATGATGATACTCTCCTAGATGCTAGTCGTTGGAAGAGAGATGATATTTAGAAAACTGACATGAGAAAAAGCCTATGGATAGATAGTTATTGACCATAATATCGTTCTTTCTTCTTGATGTTTTACACATAATTAAGTTAAGATAAGACAAATTTTATATATTATACTGCCGTGTAATCACAAGGTGATAAATAACATGATTTTATTATCCTTAATTAAAGGTACTTATATGAAGTTTTTCTCTAGATTAATAAAGTTTTTTGTTGTATTCTCTGTGGTGATGACATTTAGTGTAGCTGATGATATGATGACTTTATCAGGTGTAATAGATAAATCAAGAGAACAAGAGATACTAGTACAGAAGATACTTAAAAATTATATTATGGTAGGTACTAATAACAGGTACAATAACCCAGAAGAGAGACTCAAAAATAATATCTTAGAGTTTGAAAAAAATATAAATGCATTAGATGAGTTTGCTACTAATAAAGCGGCATTTAATAATATAGAAAATATTATAATAAATTGGGACAAGATAAAAGTAATTTTAGCTAAACCTAAAAGTATCAAAATAGCAAAGAAACTTCGGATCAATATAGATGAAATGAGTGTGTTGACTAAAGAGACAACAAAATTATATACTATACAAACAGGGGTAGTTCTGGGAGTTTTTATAGATGCAGCAGCAAGTTTAGGGGTAAATTCTCAAAAGATGGCAATGCTTTATCTGTTAAAAGCATGGAATACCTATGATGTAGAAGCAGAAAAGCAGATGAAAATTGCTATTAAGTCTTTTGAAGAATCAATGAAAATACTAATAGTATCAAAGCTAAATACACCAGAGATGACTAAATCACTAGATGTTGTACAGAAAAATTTTCTATACTTTAAAATCATGGATGAATTAGATAGTAGTTCTATACCTACGCTGATTTATAAAAAATCTGATATTATTTTAAAAGATACAAAGAGTTTGGCAGCTTTATATAGCAAGTCTGTTATTGTAAACTAAGCCAATCTGCATCCAAAACTAAATCTGGAAAACCATCCAATATCTCTTGCGGTTGGAAGTTTTCTTTATAAGCAAAAGCCTTGCATCCATCAACCCAGTATCCTAGATATATATATGGTAGTCCTAGTTTTTTAGCTATCTCTATCTGATATAGTAGAGAGTAGGTACCCAATGAGATATCTGCATAGTCAGGGTCATAGTAGAAATATATAGAGCTGATACCATCATCTACGATATCAATGAGATCAACACCAACTATTTTGCCATCAATGATATATAGTACCTCTTTACCAAAATCATGAGCACCATCAACAAAGTTTTCAAAGTACTCTTTTTGTGATATCTCACGATGTTTCCAGCTATCTTTTCTGGACTTCCATGCGTGGTATTTATTGTAAAGTTTGATATGATTTCTACTCAGAGATGGTCTCTGTATTTTGATTTGGGTATTTATGTTTTTTTTGACTACACGGCGTTGTGATTTACTAGCTTTGAAGTTTGCGACATCTATTCTCAAGCTTTTACAGGCAATACACTCATCACAGATAGGATAGAAGAAATACTTTCCAAATCTTCTCCAGCCCTTGTTTACTACAGCAGTAGCAAAGTGTTTACTGGCTTTCTCAACATGCTTGTAGTTCATGCGTACCATACGATTAGGCAGATATGCACACTCATAGTCAAGCATACAAAAATCTGTTGATAATGGATTGAGTAGGTTAGTCTGTGTATTCATAGGTGTGATTCTATCAAAATTTTGATATGATAATAGTTGAATTAGAAAGTAGAAATTAGCAATTAGGAATTTTTTGTATGTTTTTGTATCAGCCAGAGCAGGGTTATCGCTATAACAGTGACTCTATGTTTTTATATGATTTTACTAGTAGATTTTCACCCAAAGGAATGCTCCTTGATATAGGATGTGGGGTAGGTATCATATCTATGCTTCTAAGTAGAGATTTTAATGTCAAAACCACTATTGTTGATAAGCAAAAGAGTATGCTTGAGTATGCCTCTCATAATTTTACTATCAATGATATGATAGCAGAAAAATATCTAGGAGATATCGCTACATTTATGCCTGATAAACGATTTGATTTTATAGTATCCAATCCACCATTTTATGCTAGTAGTGTAACACAAAGTGAGAATGAACATCTAAATATATCTAGATACAATCACCATATGCCAATAGAGACACTCATAAGCTCTGCCAAGATGCTACTAGCTCCTAGAGGATACTTTATATTTTGTTATGATGCCAAGCAGATAGATACTATACTATGGCAGTTAAAAGAGTCCAAAATTAATCCTGAAGTCATTCGTTTCGTTCACTCAAAGATAGACAAAGAGGCAAAACTAGTAATGATAGCATCTCGTGCAGGCTCAAAGGCAATGACTAAGATAATGCCTCCACTGGTAGTCATGGATAAGTATAACAACTATCGTGATGATGCACAGGGGATATTTGACAGGGCAGATACGCATAGCATTAAAGCAGATTTTTAGAATAAATTTACATGAAAATAATGAGACAATGAAAGATTGTTTGGTATAATATCATACTTAATTAGCGGAGTAAATATAGTATGAGACATATAATTATATTAATTATAAGTATACTCTATTTTGGTACACTGCTTACTGCTGAACCT
>DAOUPF010000399.1 GCA_030626265.1 Sulfurovum sp. | reverse complement strand
GTGAAACTCTATCCACTCTACACCTAGATCTACAGATGCATTGATAGCCTCTAGAGTAGGGTCGATGAAAAGAGAGACTTCTATCTCATGAGCTTGGAGTCTCTTGATAGCCTCTTTTAGTCTCGGTTGCTCTCCCTCTACAGCTAGTCCACCCTCAGTAGTTACCTCTTCTCTCTTCTCTGGTACTAAGGTGACTCGATGTGGTTTTAGTCGGCAAGATATATCTATCATCTCAGTAGCAATGGCACACTCTAGGTTGACAGGCAGTGAAGAGAGACCTATGATGTTGATTGTATCAAAATCCTGCATATGTCGTCTATCTTCTCTCAGGTGTATGGTTATCTGATCAGCTCCTGCTCTTTTGCAGATACTAAGTGCATCCAGTGGGTCAGGGTCTGCTACTCTTCTAGCCTCTCTTAGTACTGCTATATGGTCTATATTTACACCTAATTCCATCTGGACTCCTTGTAGGTTACATTCAATAAGATTATACCGCAAGTGGCTTAGTTTATTGCAAACTTCTTATTACGACTAATGTGGTAAAATTCTATCAATAAAATTATATATAGACAAAAGGCATTATTATGGCAAAACAACAGATAAAAAAAGCGGTACTAGCATATAGTGGTGGGCTTGACACAAGTATCATCCTAAAATGGCTCCAAGATGAGTATAACTGTGAAGTAGTGACATTTACTGCAGACTTGGGGCAGGGTGAAGAGGTAGAGCCTGCACGAAAAAAAGCACTAGACTTTGGTATCAAAGAGGAGAATGTATTTATCTTAGACTTACAAGAGGAGTTTGTAAAAGACTTTGTATTTCCTATGTTTAGAGCCAATGCTATATATGAGGGTGAGTATCTACTAGGAACTTCCATCGCTAGACCACTTATCTCAAAAAAGCAGATAGAGATAGCACATCAAACTGGTGCAGATGCGGTAAGTCACGGAGCTACTGGAAAAGGAAATGACCAAGTACGATTTGAGCTTGGGTATCTAAGCCTTGATCCAGATATCGCTGTTATAGCACCATGGAGAGAGTGGGATTTGAACTCTCGTGAAAAGCTTCTGGCATATGCAGAGGAGCATGGTATAGAGATAGATAAAAAAGGTAAAAAATCACCATACTCTATGGATGCCAATCTCTTGCATATCTCATATGAGGGTATGGTATTAGAAGATCCAAACACTGAGCCAGAAGAGGATATGTGGCTCTGGACAAACTCACCTGAGAATGCTCCAGATACACCAGAGTATATCACTATAGGATACAAGAGGGGTGATCCAGTATCTATCAACAATCAAGATATGAGTCCAGCTACAATCCTAAGAACACTTAATGAATATGGCAACAAACATGGTATAGGGCGTATAGATATAGTGGAGAATCGTTTTGTAGGTATGAAAGCTCGTGGATGTTATGAGACTCCAGGTGGAAGTATCATGTTAAAAGCCCACCGTGCTATAGAGTCTATAACACTAGATAGAGAAGAGGCACACCTAAAAGATGAAATGATGCCAAAGTATGCAAAGCTGATTTATAACGGTTTCTGGTGGTCACCTGAGAGAGAGATGCTCCAAGCTGCTATCGATAAGACCCAAACATATGTTGATGGCGAAGTAAAGCTAAAGCTATATAAAGGAAATATCACAGTAGTAGGGCGAAAATCAGACAACTCACTCTATAGTGAAGAGCACTCGACCTTTGAAGAGGATGAAGTATACAATCAAAAAGATGCAGAAGGATTTATCCGTCTAAATGCTCTTAGATT
>DAOUPF010000330.1 GCA_030626265.1 Sulfurovum sp. | reverse complement strand
TTTTTGGGCAGCTACCTTTGTTACATCAACAATTCTGCCTTTTATAAAAGGGCCACGATCGTTCACACACAATATGACTGAATGGCGGTTGCTTAGGTTTGTTACGCGTATCTGGGTGCCAAAGTCTAGCGATCGGTGCGCCGCCGTCATCTTGTAGGGGTCTGCAAATTCTCGTATCCTCTGTCTGCATGCACCACATGGAGTGAGTAAATCATCAGATATACCGATGACTACTATCTCCTTGATAACTCTGCCACCACTTACTATCATGGCTCCAATGGCTTGCTCTTCAGCACATGAGCCAGATGGATATGCAGCATTTTCTACATTGCATCCATTGTGGATATAACCATGTTCATCTAGTATGGCTGAGCCTACGCCAAACTGGCTGTATGGGGCATAAGCATTGTGGTATGCAGAGCTAGCTTGAAGGATAAGTTTTTCTATATTATTTTGATTCATGAGCCCATTTTATCGTAAAGCATCTTTAGTGTTATCATATTTGGATATACTTTTAACCCGAAATATACAATAGAGATTATAAACTAGCATAAGTCATTGTATCTATGGCATTTACAAGAAATCATCGCTTAACCTTTGGGTTAAACTCAAATTTCTTGCAAACACCCTAAATACAAACACTAAGCACTATTTTTATAATTCTATTGCATAATTCAGGTTCATAAAAATAGGATTACCATGAACAATTTAGCTTCATACATAGACCATACGCTACTAGCATCGAATGCAACAGAGGAGCAGATAGACAAGCTATGTGCAGAGGCAGTAAAGCATAGCTTTTGCAGTGTTTGCGTGAACTCTGGATATGTGGCATATGCCTATGACAAAGTCAAAGACTCTGCTGTCAAGGTATGTAGTGTAGTAGGCTTTCCACTGGGATCCATGGATATAGCAGCAAAAGCATATGAAGCCAAGCTAGCTATCACCAATGGAGCTACCGAGATAGATATGGTAGTCAATGTAGGTTGGCTCAAATCAGGCAGATGGGATCTGGTAGAGCTAGATATTGAGGCACTCAGAGAGATATGTGAGGGTGTAGTGCTAAAGGTGATATTTGAGACGGCACTACTAGAAGATAGCGATATAGAGAAGCTATGTGAGATATGTACGAAATTCAAAGTAGACTTTGTCAAGACCTCTACAGGTTTTTCTACTAGAGGGGCTAGCTTGGAAGATGTGATTTTGATGAAGAGTAGCATTGGGAATGGAGTGAGTATCAAAGCCTCTGGTGGTATCAGAGATAGAGCAAAAGCGATTGAGATGATAGATGCAGGGGCTACTAGACTGGGCACTAGCTCTGGTGTGGCTATCGTGGCTGGATTAGAGAGTGCTACAGAAGGATATTGATGCGTAGAGTTGTATGGTTGGTGATGGACTCTTTTGGTATAGGTGGGGCAGATGATGCTGCTGCATTTGGTGATGAGGGTAGTGATACTTTTGGGTCTATAGCCCAGAGGTGTCAGCTATCTCTACCACATATGACCTCACTAGGACTGCTCAAAGCATATGAACTAAACAATAAAAAAACTCTCCCTCTATCAGATATACAAGAGCCTCTAAAAGGTAGCTTCTGGGGAGCTGCTAGAGAGCAATCAGCTGGTAAAGATACACTCTCAGGACACTGGGAGATGGCAGGGGTAGAGATGGATTTAGAGATGCGATACTTCGCAGATACAGAGCCTACCTTTCCTCCAGAGATGATAGCTGAGATCATAGATAGAAGTGATATAGATGGTATATTGGGTGACAGACATGCTAGTGGACTAGAGGTGATAGATACACTAGGTGAAGAGCATCTGTGTACAGGGAATCCGATATTTTATACTAGTGCTGATTCAGTGGTACAGATAGCAGTACATGAAGAGCAGTTTGGGCTGGATAGACTATACAAACTCTGTGAGATTACTAGAGAGGTAACTGATAGCTATGGAGTAGGGCGTGTGATAGCCAGACCATTTGTAGGTAAGAGTAAAGGGAGCTTCACTCGTACCAAAAATCGTAGAGATTATGCTCTGAGACCTAGTGGTACTTCAGTACTAGAGATGGCACTATCCCAAGGAAAAACTGTTGTAGGAGTTGGGAAGATTCATGATATATTTGGTGGGCATGGCATCAGTATCAAGAGACCTGCTTATACTCTAGAGTGTTTGATGGATGAGACTTTAGTGCAGATGAGTGAGATGAGAGAGGATGGTGTTATCTTTACCAATTTTGTAGATTTTGATATGGAGTGGGGACATAGGCGCGATGTGGAGGGTTATGCTAGAGGTTTGGAGTATTTTGACTCCAGATTGATAGAGGTCATAGACGCTCTTGGAAAAGATGACTTACTCATCATTACAGCAGATCATGGTTGTGATCCTACCTTCTCAGGTACTGACCATACCCACCAAATATATCATG
>DAOUPF010000384.1 GCA_030626265.1 Sulfurovum sp. | reverse complement strand
GCTCGTAGATTTTCTAGTTTTCCTATGGCTTTGAAGTTATGAAGTTTATCAGACTCTATGATAGCGATACCTGCAGAATCATACCCTCTATACTCTAGCTCTTGTAATCCTTCTAGTAGTATCTCTTTCTTCTCTTTTGGTCCAACATATCCGATAATTCCACACATATAGTTACTCCGTTAGTTCTCTTATTATTAGTTCAGTATTATGGCAAAAATTTCCATTCTTTTGGATTAAGAATAGATCATTGACTTTTCGTTTGGTAGTATGTATTTTAGCTGTTGCTATATCTATCTGTAGTCTATCAAAGAGATGTGAGACATAGGCTAGTAGGCCTTTTTGATCTCTTGTATGAAGTCTCATCATCCCATAATCTCTAGAGTGATCACAGTCTATATCTATCTCATCCTTTTTAATCATAGGTTTTATGAGTGTTATTTCAGATTTTGTATCAAAAGAGGCAGAGATGATATCTCCTATGAGAGCTATCTCACTCTCATCTATAAGCTCGGAGAAGTCAATCTTAAAGTACTTTAAACCATCAAAGAGTTTTATTATCTCCATATTGACGATATTGAGCCTAGATAGCTTGGATAATAGATAGCCTAGATTGATCTCTTTCCGCCTGATTATCTCCAGTGTCAAAAAAGATTTATTGCTTATAATATAGTCAAAATCTTTTACCTTGATTGCCATTTGACTTACAGATATTATCCTCCCAGTGTTATTTTGTATAAAAAACTCATTAGAGGGGATAGAGAGAATCTTTTTTTGTAAAGCCTTAGGAAGTTCTAAAAATATACTACTTCGTTTTAGTGACTCAATCCGCTTTAATTTTCGTGCTGTAGCATTCAAAATTTTATCATGTCTAAGAGATTCGATAGATGCATCATATAGATTTCGAATGAGTTTAGCACTGAAGTTAGTATATATATTATCTCCCACTCCTTTCATATCAGCATATGTAAGCAGGTAGATTAGATCAAGTAGTAGCTGGTTATTGAATCGTGAAGCAAACTGCAAGATAGTTTTCTCATTATATAAATCCTCTCTTTGGGCAGTAATGCTCATCAAGTCATGATACTGTATGAGTCTCTCTCCTATATCAATATACTCCTGTTCAAGTCCAAGGTTTTTAGAAAATATACGAAAAAGTGACACTCCTACTAGATTATGATTTCGTTTTCTTCCTTTTCCAGCATCATGGAGAAAAACAACTATTTTTAAGAGATTTCGCTCTTTACTATTGAGATTATCATATATATTTTGTAGAAAAGGATCTTCTATATTTTCTAGATGATATAGAGATTGAAGTAAATGTATATCAACAGCATATTTGTGATATCCATCAAATTGGGGTAGATCAATCACTTTTCTGATAGGAGGGATAGTATATCTTAGAAGACGAGCTTGAGATAGAGCAACTAGTATAGAGTATGTTGATTTTTGGTGAAAGATATTATCAATGGTTCTATATATCTGTTTACTCAATCGTTCTGGTTTATCAGCATTAAATAGTGCTTTTAGTAGCCGTGGGTGTGCTCTGAATGGTTCTTTGGCATGAGTATTAAGCTCTTTTATGAGCTGATATAGTGTTTTATTTTCTGTATCAAAGATTAGATATTGTTTATATGCATAAGGTAGGTGTTTGTATATCAATGCCTCTAGCCATATCTTTCCAAATAGATTTACAAGCTTTAGGTTCTCTGTTGTCTTTCTGGCAAGTTTTGTTTGAGCCTGATGAGATGACCCAATTCCTAGTATTAATGCAACATCAGGTATAAACTCCAGACGCAATCTATCCTCTTTTTTCCCAGCTACAAGGTGTAGGGCAGAACGAACACGAAATAGAAACTCTAGCGCTATACGAAACTGCCTATAGTCAGACTCATTGAT
>DAOUPF010000227.1 GCA_030626265.1 Sulfurovum sp. | reverse complement strand
GGAGTCTGGTCATGAGTATAAGAGAAGCAGTGGTTGCTGGTCAGTTTTATCCATCTAATCCTGATGAAATAAAATCTATGATTGAACACTACAATCAGATACTTGATGAGCATTTCAAGGATAACGATACCACTCTAAACCTAAAGCCTAGAGCACTCATAGTACCTCATGCTGGGTATGTATATAGTGGCTTTACTGCCAATATCGCATTGAGGCTGTTGAGATATATAGATATAAATCATATAGTAGTGATAGGGCCTAGTCATCGTGTACATCTAGACGGCACAAGTATCTCCAAGTTTGATAACTACCAAACACCCTTAGGAGATTTAGCTATAGACAAAGAACTGGTAAGCCAACTAGAAGAGAGATTTAATCTAAAATTCTTACCAGAAGTACATCAAGAACATAGTACAGAAGTACAAATGCCTTTTATAAAAACCTATAAACCTGACGCTTCTGTAGTAGAGTTGATCTATGGTAATGAGGATCCAAACAACTTAGCAGAGATAATAGAGTACCTTCTAGAAGATTCACAAACAGCTGTACTGATAAGCACAGACTTGAGTCACTACTATGATATAGAAAAAGCAAATAAGCTTGATTCTATATGCCTAAATGCAGTAGATAGTCTTAGTATAGATGAGTTGCATCTAGGATGTGAAGCTTGTGGCAAGATAGGCATGGAGGCTATGTTGAGTGTAGCCAAAAAAACTAGACTCAAACCTGTAGTTCTAGACTATCGTACCAGTGCAGATGCCAGCGGAGATGAGACACAAGTAGTTGGCTATATGAGTGCTGCTTTTATTGAGGAGTAACAAATGGATAATAAAAAGAAAGTATTTTTGACCTTAGCAAGGGGATCCATCGCAGAAGCAGTGGGACTAGGATATAGACTTGATATAGATAAAATCTTGAGAGAAAACCCTTGGCTAAAAGATATGGGTGCTTCATTTGTCACACTAACAACAAGTAGTGATATGCTAAGAGGATGTATAGGCTCCATCATCCCACATCAAAAACTATATGAAGATATCATATCCAATGCCAAAAGTGCCGCTATACATGATCCTAGATTCCCCTCTTTGAGCCAAGAGGAGTTTGAGCATATCAAAGTAGAAGTCTCTATCTTAAGCAAACCTAGAGCTATAGAGTATAGCTCTTCTGAAGATTTAAAATCAAAGGTAAAACCTACTATAGATGGTATAGTTTTGAAGTACGGTGCTCATCAAGCTACTTTTCTGCCACAAGTCTGGGAACAGTTGCCTAGTTTTGAACTATTTTTCTCACATCTTTGTCAAAAGGCAGGTATGGAAGCTGACTGCCTAAATAGAATACCAGAGATTTCTATATATCAGGTACAAGAGTATAGAGAGGAGTAAGTATATGACTTAGTATAATTCTATCTCAAGATACTTTTGATATAATTCTTATTCATATATAATCAATCAATATTCTGTATTATAATAAATATTACTGATTATAATATATAAAAATAATTGGTAAATATGAAAACAAAGATAATATTATTATTAGTAACATTGTTTCTGATAATAAATACATTTATATATATTTTAACTCACTATAGCTCACAAAATAAAATAGATTTTGCTCTAAAAGATAATCTAAAAATACTTACTACTCATTATAAAATTTTATTAGAAAAACAACGCAAATCTTCAAGAAGCATCTATGAGAACACTATAGCAATGAATGAAGTCATTGAAATAATGTCACAAGCTAAGAGTGCTTCAAAAGAGAAAAAAGCACAATTAAGAGCTAAAATACATAACTTGCTTAGCCCAGTATATAAAAGAGCAAAGAAGATAGGTGTTTTACAGTATCACTTTATGTTGCCTAATAATGAATCATTTTATAGAGCACATAAGCCAAGTAAATTTGGAGACAATATAGCTAACGTTAGAGCAGATATCAAATATACAAATGAGACTAAAAAACCTATTAGAGGATTTACACAAGGCAGAACAGCACATGGATTTAGAAATACATTTCCACTATTTGATAAAAACCATAAACATATAGGAGCAATGGAGATATCTTTTTCAAGTGATAGTTTTCAATGGTATCTAAATAATATAAGTGGGATACATTCTCACTTTATAGTTAATAAAAAGATATTTGATGCTAAAGCTTGGGCAAGGGATGATTTGGTTTTAAAATATACTCAAAGTGCCATACATAACAACTACATGTTAACCTTAGGCGATATTCATACAAAAGAAGAGTGCATAGTTAACAATAGAAAAAATATGCAGCCAATTAGAAGTACAATAGATTCAAAAATCTTGTTGGGAAAAGCATTTAGCGTATATACTAAATATTATAAAGACCATAACCGTATAGACATAATTTCATTTCTACCTATAAAAAATATAGATAGTGATATTGTGGCCTGGATTGTCTCTTATGAAGAGAGTCCTATTATAATGTCAGCTTTATATAGCGAAATGATTGCTAGAGTTATTACATTTTTCATATCCCTCTTAATAATATATTTTTTAATAAAACAGATACTCTCAAAACAAGAGATAAAAAAACAGCATAAGATTTTAAATGACATACTAAACTTAACTGATAATATCATATTTGTTACAGACTTTAAAGATGTTAAATACTCAAATAATAAGTTTAAAGAGTTGCTAAACATTAAAGATATTGATATATTAAATCTATTTACTATTACTAATGGATATTTGCACAAGGGACTACTCGTAAAAGATGAGAAATTTGTATCACTGATATCTAGAACAGACCCAAAAGATAGAATAGTATCAATATTGGATAAAAACAATGATAGAAAAGCCTTTAAGATAAGTATCCTAGAATCAGAAGGCGATGGAGATTATTTGGTCAGTCTTTCTGATATTACTATCATAAAAAAACAACAAGTTGAGACTGAAAAGAAAGCATACTTTGATGGATTGACACAAGTTTATAATAGAAATAAATTTGATGAGCTACTTAAAGAAGAATTAAATAGTGATAAAAGAGATAACAATCCTCTCTCAGTGGCAATTATAGATATAGATAATTTTAAATCTATTAATGATCTATATGGACATCTTATAGGTGATGACGTATTAAAAGTAATGGCTCAAACAGTAAACAATTATGTAAGAGACACAGATATATTTACAAGATGGGGTGGAGATGAATTTGTTATACTTTTTAGTGGTACAACCGCCAAAAAGCAAAAGTAATATCGGAAAAATTAAAAAATAAAATAGAAGAAAACAACCACCCGATCACTGGAAATATCACAGCAAGTTTTGGAGTCACAGAATATATACAAGGTGATACAATAGAGAGCATATTTAAGAGATGCGATAATGCTCTATATATCGCAAAGAAAAATGGTAGAAATAGAGTTGAAGTATTATAAGATAATACATGT
>DAOUPF010000130.1 GCA_030626265.1 Sulfurovum sp. | reverse complement strand
TTTGCTTTAATAGCTCATTTACTTTTCCTGGGTTCGCTGAGCCTTTACTAGCTTTCATAGTCTGCCCTACAAAGAAACCTAATAGCTTATCTTTACCACCTTTAAACTGCTCTACTTTGTCTGGATTAGCTGCTAATATCTCATCTATCATAGCCAATATAGCACCATCATCACTCACTTGGGCAAGTCCTAGCTCATCTATGATAGCATCTATATCTCTACTCTCATTCTCCATCATGAAGTCCAGTATCTCTTTTGCACCTTTACCTGATACGGTATCATCTGCAATCTTAGCCACCAGCTGACCTAGTATTTTGGCATCCACTGGAGAGTTCTCTATAGAGATGCTAGCTTTGTTGAGACGACCAAGGAGTTCTGATGTGAGCCATGTGACTGCACTCTTGGCTACTGCACCATGAGCTATCATCTCCTCAAAATAATAAGCCATCTCTTTGACTGCTGTAATGATTAAGGCATCAACTTTTTTGATACCTAGCTCTTCTATATATCTCTTGACTTTCTCATCTGGTAGTTCAGGACGTTTTTTAGCCTCTTCCATCATCTCATCAGTGACAAGAGTCGGACGCAAGTCTGGATCTGGAAAGTATCTATAGTCTGCGCTATCCTCTTTGCCTCTCATACTCTTTGTGATGCCTTTGGCTACATCCCATAGTCTAGTCTCTTGATACACCTCTTTCTCATATACACCATCTTCATACGCTTCTATCTGTCTCTGCACCTCATAAGCAATAGAAGCTGCTACAAATCTAAATGAGTTGATATTCTTTATCTCTACACGAGTACCAAACTCCTCTTGACCTTTTGGGCGGATAGATACATTCACATCACAGCGAAATGAACCCTCTTGCATATTGGCATCAGAGATATCTAGATATCGTACTATAGAGTGTAATTTTTTGAGATATCTGACTGCTTCATCTGCATTACGCATATCTGGATCTGATACAATCTCTAGCAGAGGAGTTCCTGCACGGTTAAGATCCACTTTTGAGATAGAACCCTCATGTATATTTTTACCAGCATCTGCTTCTAAGTGTGCTCTAGTGATACCTATCTCTTTACTAGTGCCATCATCGAAATCTATAGTTAGATTACCCTCACCTACGATTGGTATATCAAACTGTGTAATCTGATATGCCATAGGGCTATCAGGATAAAAATAACTTTTCCGGTTAAATATAGATTTTTGATTGACAACAGCACCTACTGCATATCCAAACTTCATAGCCTTGTTTACAGCTTCTAGGTTCAGGACTGGCAATGCTCCCGGTAAGGCTAGACAAGTAGGACAGGTATTGCTATTTTGATGTGCAGCAAAGCTCGTAGGACAAGAGCAAAAGATTTTAGTTTTTGTATTTAGTTGTGCATGAACTTCAAGACCGATAACGGTTTCAAACATAGTTACTTTCCTTATAAATAGTACGATTTAAATTGAAAGTATTATAGCGTTTTGGTTATTTGAGAGAGTTTGTATTTACATATGGAACTTAATTACTAATTCTTATTATTTAATTTTTGTAGTAACTCTGTCTGTTTTTTCAGCTCTTCTAATTTTTCAGATTTTAAAATAAGATGCTCTAAAAATAAAACTATCAATAATCCAGGAACAGCTCCCAATATAGCTGATAATATAGCAATAAAAAAATTGATTTTAAGAAAAGAGAAGAATGTGCTAATAGCACCTATAACTGCTATAGCCCAAGCTACGCCAAGCAAAAAGTTGACGAGCGTTGAGAGTGTATGGGTTTTTAACCTCATTTTACTTAGTGAGCAGCTGCCTCTGCTGTCTCATCATGCTCTTCTACCGCTAATGCACCTGCTAAATAAACATAAGTAAGAATCATAAATACAAATGTCTGAAGTATAGCAGAGAAACTCAATAGTAGATATGCTGGAAGTGGCACTAACCAAGGAGCTAGCATCAATAGAACCCATAAGAAAAGGTCATCACCTTTGATATTACCAAATAAACGGAAGCTAAGAGATATAATTCGAGATAGGTGTGATACGATTTCAATAGGAAACATTAGAGGTGCCAGTGCTTTGACTGGACCCATAAAGTGAGCAAAATAATGTACTACACCATTTTCACGAATACCTTCGTAGTTGTAATATATAAATACAACCAATGCCAATACCATAGTAACATTTATGTTTGATGTTGGTGATTCAAAACCAGGGATAAGTCCAATGACATTACTTATAAATACAAATATACCAATAGTAGCTACTAGTGGCAGATACTTTCTAGCTAACTTCTCACCAATTACGTCTTTACCCATAGATATCACTCCACCAAGGAATGCTTCCATGATATTTTGTGTTCCACTAGGAACTGCCTTCAAGCTTGATGCTGCTTTCATACCTATATATAATGCTATGATCATTACCAATACTAGGTGAGCAACCACCATCCAGTTACCATGTCCAAAATAGACTAATACACCTTCCATTTACATACCTCTGTTATCTCTTTATTTGGTAGAGATTATAGCTTTTTTTTACTTATAACACGGGGTGGGAATTAGAAATTAGAAATTAGAAATTAGAAATTGTTACGGATATGTACTAAAAAAGAATATTGAAAGCTAGCTTTTTCTTAGTTGTGCCTAGGTTTTGTATGTTTTGAGAGAGTCGTACGCCAAGTACGGCGACCGAAAACATGTAAAAGATGGGTACAAATAAGAAAAAGTGGTATCCTCAAGAGGACTCGAACCTCTAGCTAGGCCTTAGGAGGGCCCTGCTTTATCCAGTTAAGCGATGAGGACAGAAAATAGAGAGTAAGTAGTAGATAGCAGTGAGTAAGAATCAACTCCTATTCACTCCTAACTAACTTACACTACTTATACCGAAATATTACCACAATATCCACACTTACTTGCTGCTACTGGGATTTTCATAGCACATTCAGAACATGACTTCTCTGTAGGCTCTGCTGTTGGTTCTTCTTCTTTGAGTTTATTGTATGCTTTTACCATCATAAACATGACAAATCCAAGTATGATAAAAGAGATACTATCATTTATGAACTGACCATACTTGATAGCTGGTGCTCCTGCTTTGTCTAGAGCTTCCATTGTTGCATACTCTTTGCCATCTAGTGTTATGAAAAGCTGAGCAAAATCAACTCCACCAAGTAATAGTCCAACAGGAGGCATGATAACATTGGATACAAGTGATTTAATTACTGTAGCAAATGCTCCACCAAAGATGAAGCCAACAGCCATATCTACCATATTTCCTTTGATAAGAAACTTTTTAAACTCTTCTAACATACCTTTAATCCTTTGATTTATTTTAAGATAAGATTATAGTAAACTAAACTTTAGCTACATGAGCTATTATTTCAATTCACCCCAACTATCCCCTATACTAACTGAACACTCCAGAGGAATATCAAGCTCAAAAATATTTTCCATTGTATAGGCAAATCGTTTGGATATCTCGTCTGCTCTGTCCTCTCTAATTTCAAAGATGAGCTCATCGTGTATCTGTAAAAGCATAAAGGCATCTAAATCCTCTTCTTGTATCATAGTATCTATCTGATTCATGGATAGCTTTATGAGGTCTGCTGCTGAGCCTTGAAATACTGCATTGACTGATTCACGCATAAAAGCAGCACGCTGCATACCATTGGCACTCTCATAGTCAAATATACGTCTTCTACCAAGTATAGTCTCTACAAATCCATCTATCTTGACCCTCTCCTGTATGCCAGCCAGAAAGCTCTGGACTGTTGGAAATGATGCAAAGTAGTTTATTATGATTTCCTTTGCTTCACCTGTAGTGATACCTAGCTCGTCAGAGAGTTTCTTTTGCCCCATTCCATATAGCAGTCCAAAGTTTACTGACTTAGCAAAGCTTCTCTTCTCTTTTGCCTCATCTTCTCCAAAAAGTTTTATAGCCGTTGCCATGTGGATATCTACACCATTTCTAAAAGCTTCTAGCAGAGCTTCATCTTTTGAGAAGTGTGCTAGGAGTCGTAACTCTATTTGAGAATAATCTATACTGACTAGTCTGTAGCCATCTTTGGCTATAAATGCTTCTCTAACTGAACGCCCTAGCTCCGAGCGTACTGGTATGTTTTGTAGGTTTGGGTCACGAGAGCTCAGTCTCCCTGTAGAGGTACCAGTCTGCACAAAAGAGGTATATATACGACTATTTTCATCGCTCTTGGCTAACTTTAGTAGTGGCTCCACATAAGTTGATAGTATCTTTTGATACTCTCGATACTCAAGTATCTTCTCTATGACTGGGTGTTCTCCCTTGAGAGACTGAAGTACTGCTTCATTTGTACTATATCCTGTTTTTGTTTTCTTGCCACCTTTGAGCCCAATCTGCTGAAATAGTACAATTCCCAACTGTTGGGTAGAGCGAATATTAAACTCACTTCCACTTAGTTCATATATCTTTTGTGTTAAAGTTGCTAAATTGGCTGTTAACTCTTTTTTTAATACCTCTAGCTTTTTTTGATTTATCTTTATCCCCAAACGCTCCATAGAGATAAGTACATTGATAAATGGATACTCTACATCTCTAGCTTCATCCAATAGATGAGTTAGAGAACTAAGCTCCATCTTCTTCTTGAGTGCAAAGTAAAGTAGATATGTCATCCATGCATCCTCAGCTGCATAAAAAGAAGCTGCTTGGATATCTACACTAGAAAAGTCTTCTCCTTTTTTGACCATCTCTTTAAATGGTTTCATATCATATTTATAAAACCTCTTTGCCAATACATCAAGCCCTACTTTTGTACCTGGATTGGAGAGCCATGCCATAATCATAGTATCTGCATATGGATGCAGCTTAGCAAAGCCGTATTGATTATATAGAAGGGAGAAATCGAACTTAAGGTTCTGTCCTACTATCTTTCGTGTCAATAGCTTCTCTAAGCACTCCATAGCATCATCAAGCCCCACTTGATCCTCAACACCTAGATAGCTGTGTCCTATAGGAACATAATAAGCCTTCTCCTCATCAAAACAGAAGCTAAACCCTACCATCTTGGCACTTTTAGTATCTAGACCTGTAGTCTCTGTATCAAATGCTACTACTGCATCTTTATCAATACTATCT
>DAOUPF010000425.1 GCA_030626265.1 Sulfurovum sp. | reverse complement strand
TTTGTGGCTGCTTCTCCTGAGGGTGCAGTAGATGGCAGACCTAAAAATGGCAAACATCCATATATGAAAGAGTTTCGTGTAGAACTCAATGGAGAAGAAATCCCATACAAAGTGGCTACTGTCACATCAAAAAAGTACATCAAAGATGGCAAAATAATCCCAGATGATATCACTGCACTTATAGCTAAAGATAAAAATCAAGATTGGGGATACCTAGATATAGGATTTGTGTATTATTTTGATGCCTCATTTAAATCTGGAGAAAACCATCTAATACATCACTATAGATATGAACACTCCACATTTGTATTAACAAACTATGAGTTTGATTATATTCTAACTACAGCCTCTAGATGGGCAAATAAGCAGATAGATGACTTTACTCTAGTACTTGATATGGGTGATTATCAAGAGTTTAGCATAGATAGACTATTCTTTGATAGTGCTAGAGAGTGGGAGAGAGATATAATTGCCGTAGATAGTACATATGTAACTGTAGATGAGAGAAAGACCAACATTACTAAGTTTTATACACAAAAAGAACCTGCTGTATATAAAAAAAGAGATTTCAAAATCAGAGGTGACTTGAGACTAAACTCATACAAAAGTATACAGCGATATACAAACAATGACTATACTTTTGACTACAAAAAAGATAAGCTACCCTATTCATCTGAAAATATACATAGACTAACAGATACAAAAGCTGATAAATATTCTTATAAAATCATTAGAAATCATCCATATGCAAAAAGAGGATATGTATTTAAAACACAAGCCATACAAAACTACTACAACCAGAGAATATGGTATAAAAAAGATCCATCATACAAGGCATCTAGAGATGATTTAAGCAAAGAAGATATAGAATGGCTAGAAGAGCTAAAAAAGTCTGTCAAGAGAAAAAAATAGTGATAAAAATACTTCTTTAAAAATATATCCCCAAGTGGGGATATATAAAGCTATGATTTACAGTGCTAAGTAAAGTATTACTCTACCTCTGCATCGATGACATCGTCATCTGCTGGTTTTTCTTGCTTAGGAGCTGCACCTTCTTGTTGTGCTTTGGCCGCTACTTCTGCTAGCTTTTGGTTGTGCTCATTTAGGGCATTTATCTTCTCTTCTATCTGCTCTTTTGTAGCATTATCGTCTTTTAGTACTGTCTCTAGAGCCTCTATGCTTTTTTCTATATCAGCTTTGAGATCTGCATCTACACCATCACCTACTTCTGTGAGAGTTTTCTTGATCTGGTGTACTAGTGCGTCACCTTGGTTTTTGGCTTCTACTATATCTTTTCGCTTTTCATCAGCTGCCTTGTTAGCTTCTGCATCTTGTACCATTTTTTCGATCTCTTCATCACTGAGTCCTGATGAACCAGTGATCTTGATCTCTTGGGATTTACCTGTAGACTTATCCTCTGCACTTACTGTGAGGATTCCGTTGGCATCGATATCAAATGTCACCTCTATCTGAGGTACACCTCTAGGAGCTGCTGGGATCTCTCGTAGCTCAAACATACCTAGAGACTTGTTGTCTTTGGCAAACTCTCTCTCACCTTGGGCTACATGAATGCTCACTG
>DAOUPF010000314.1 GCA_030626265.1 Sulfurovum sp. | reverse complement strand
CGCTTAACCAATGCATACTTTTTGAACTTACTGCATCAACTTCCCATCAACTTCTTTGTCATAGATGAAGCACACTGTGTGAGTGAGTGGGGGCATGAGTTTAGAGAGGATTATCGTAGACTATCCTTACTCAAAGAGCAGTTTCCTAGCACTCCAGTAGCAGCCTTCACTGCTACTGCTACACATGCAGTAGAGAGTGATATCGCCTCACAACTGGGGTTAAATAACCCAGAGAGAGTGAGAGGAAGTCTGTTCCGTGAAAATCTAACTATATCTGCATCACACCGTATCAAAGATGGTAGAGCACAGCTCATGGAGTTTCTAAAAGCTCACTCAGGAGACTCTGGTATCATCTATACACTATCTCGAAAATCCACAGAAGCCATAGCAGCTTTTTTACAGAGTAGAGGTATAGAAGCTGAGGCATATCATGCTGGATTGCCAACAGAGCAGAAAAATAGAACATATGGAGACTTTGTAGCAGATAGAGTGCAGATAGTAGTAGCAACCATAGCTTTTGGTATGGGTATAGACAAGAGTAATATCCGTTTTGTAGTGCATATGACTCTACCAAAAACACTAGAGAACTTCTATCAGGAGATTGGTCGTGCAGGGCGTGATGGACTTGAAGCTGATACTCTACTACTGTTTTCAGCCCAAGATATAGTCCAGCAAAAAATGTTCATAGATGACCTGCCAGAGACACCATACAAACAACATGCCTATAACAAGTTAGATAGTATGGTACGATTTGCTAATGGAGAGGAGTGTAGACATCAAAGCATTGCTAGTTATTTTGATGACAAGATAGAAGCTTGTAGTGATAAGTGTGACAACTGTATAGCACCACAAAGTAGTAAAATTAGTATATCAACAGCAGCACGCAAACTACTCTCAGCTATCTTTAGAACCAAACAAAACTTTGGATTGCATTATGTTGTAGATGTATTGCGTGGTAGTAAGGAGCAGAGAGTTCTAGAGAATGGACATGATAGTCTCTCCGTATATGGTATAGGAGAGGAGTACTCCAAGGCACAATGGCTAACTATAGGAGATAGATTGTTAGAGCTTGGAGCTGTAGAGATAGGAGAGTTCAAGGTTTATGCTATCACAACTTTTGGTATAGAGGTACTCAAAGGACAGCATGAGATTGACCTCAAAGAGGAGAGATTAGCTGTCAAGAAAATCTTTAAAAAGAAGATGGAAGTATCTGATGATTATGATGAAGATATATTTGAAAAGCTACGCACTCTACGTACAGAGATTGCACAGAAAAACAGTATTCCTCCATACATAGTATTCTCAGATAAAACACTAAAAGATCTTAGTGTTAAACTACCACTTGACAAAGAAGCTATGCTAGAAATACATGGTATAGGAGAGGTGAAATATGAGAGATATGGAGAGGTATTTTTAAATCTTATTCAGGAGTTCTAAGTTACTATCCCATGACTAAACCCGAAATATGCAGTAGAGATTACAAAACTAGTACAAGTCATTGTATCTAGGTACTATTTTTGCAATTTTATTGCATAGTCTGGGCTAAAGAGAACAGATTAGTTATATTATGTTAGGAGGTGGAGACTTTAGTCCCACCAAATATATGGGTGAGAGTAAACTCTTTACTTCTTTTAGAGGTTCCCTTTTATTATATTGTAATACTATTGCCATCTATAAATACACTCTCTACATCTTGTGTATGCAGTATAGTATGTAGTGCAATTTCAGAACTATCATTACAGCGTGATGGCAAAGTGACAACAGCTATATCAGCAGGGGAGCCTATCTCCAATACTCCAGCATCAGAGCCTATGGCTTTGGCAGCATCTGAGGTTATAGATTTGATAAGTTTCTCAGCCAATGCAGTTAGTGGTGCTTGGTGATGCATCATCATAGCTGCTCTTAGCTCATCCCA
Source organism: Sulfurovum sp. (assembly GCA_030626265.1). GTDB lineage: Bacteria > Campylobacterota > Campylobacteria > Campylobacterales > Sulfurovaceae > JAAXPZ01. The sequence goes on along the minus strand of DAOUPF010000314.1, from coordinate 618 downwards.
GATATTTAGTGACCAGTTGGAACTAAGTCCATCTGTAGCTATGGAGAGAGTGCTATCTATATCCTCTATAGGGAGTCGTCCACAGTCTAACATTCTGTTGGATCTTGGGCAGTGTGCTATGCTGTGTCCTTGAGCATATAGATACTCTCTATCTTCTTTAGTAGTCTGAGTGCAGTGTACAAAGTGAGTAGGGTAGTTATCAAACTGACTCATAAACTCATTTATGTCTGTAACTGCACTAGGACTTTTAAAAAACTTATCAAAAAACTTTACAAAGCCCCCTTTGTTAGACTCTAGCCACTCTCTCTCATGAACTGATTCTAAAAAGTGTGTAGATAGGGGATATCCATGTTCTTTGGCTAAAGCTACAGCTTTTTTGACTACTATTGGATGTACGGAGTATGGTGAATGTATAGCAATTGCAGGAGTGATTCTCTCGCACTCTTTAGTTGATTTGGTATTGTTTAGTCTCTCTAGGAAATCTGCATACAGTACATCTACAGTTGCTGGGTCAGAGCCTATGAGTTCATTGAAAAATACAACTCTTTGTGCTGCGTTTTTGCAAACTTCTAGATCCATGCCATAACTTGAAATCGCTCCAAATGTTGTGATGCCACT
>DAOUPF010000428.1 GCA_030626265.1 Sulfurovum sp. | reverse complement strand
GATCAAATTAGTACAACTGGCGAGGATGATGACGATGTAACAGTCAGACCACATGCACTACGCAAGTTTGCACTACCTGTTCGTATATCAAATAATGCAGTATGTAAAAATGAGATTGCACAATCAGGAAAAGGTGCCAAATACTGTATCTACATGTGTGACACCTATGGCTATATAGGTGACGCAGATCACCCAGCTGATGAAAGTGACCCTACATATGATAAGTGTTTTGGTCCTGATACTGATATCATCTCGGGAGAGAGATTCTTGCTAGATGGAGATACTGGTGCTTCCAGACCAAATATCTTTATCCAGCCTACAGCAGCAGGTCCAGTAGCAATATTTGGATATGAAGAGACAAAAGGTCTAGGTGAAGGAGCTCCAGATTATAGTGGAGAGGGTCTAGACCAAGGGGGTGCTGATCTTGATGCAGACTGGACAGATACTGGAAAGTATGTTATCTATGAAAGCTTCCCGTTTGATAATCCAGAAGCACTAACTGATGCTGAAGGCTTAGTTGTGAGTGGTGGATATATATTGAATAAACCAAATTCAGAGGGTATCTATGAAAATGCTCGGCGTATTCGCTTTATACCTCAAGGTATGAAATCAATGCAAACTTCTGTTGAAAAGATTGTGCTTGCTTCAGTATATAAAGAGGGTATGGAAGGTCAGGGAAGACCATCAGATATCATGCTCGCTAAATGGAAAGGTGGTTATGGAGTTGGCAATATTGTAGATAACAGAATCAATATCAGTAGTGTAAGCCCTACATTGTTGGCTCCTACTGAAGGTGATACCAATCAAACAGAAGGTGATAATCTAAAAGTGCTTACTTGGGATTGGACACCAGCAAATCTACTAGATGAATCAGGTACAAACCCTCATGATGACGCTAGAGCACATCGTGGGCAAATACGCGGAGACTTCATGATTGTAGGTTACTCATATACACCAAACTGGGCAGCAGCAAGACAGGCTCATGATAAATATGACTTCTTTGTAAGAAGATCATTTGATGCTGGTAAGACATGGACAAATGTAGCTGGCGAGAGTGAAGGACCAGTAAATGTATCAAATCTACCTAATAACAAAGAGACTGTTATTGAGCCTCGCTTGGTAGCAACACCAGGTACAATTTTGACTAATGGCATACTAGCAGACCCTAAAGATAAACAAAATAAAAATATCTACTTCATAACCTATGGAACAGGTGAGAATGTTGCAAATGTCGTAGGTAGCTTAGATGAAGATGAAGAGATAGAACCTGGAGCACCACTTGATCTGTTTTATGCGAGAACTACAGACAGAGGTGAGACTTATGAGATGGTAGAGAAGATTATCACCTCTGAGGATAGCAATTTTACTGGAGAGACAGTAACGGTGATGGATTGGCTAGCCCACTCCAACGCAGAAGAGGCAGAAGTACAGCTTCGTATGAGTCCGGATGGTTCAGTATTCTATTCAAGTTGGATGCAGTACCTTGATATGGATGATGTGGATACAGCTGAGCACTTCAAAGGTAGCGATATCTGGTTCAGAAAAATCGACTACAATAT
>DAOUPF010000168.1 GCA_030626265.1 Sulfurovum sp. | reverse complement strand
TTTCATCAGCTTTTTCATAGAAGCTCTGGTCTCTTTGAGTAGGACCTGAAATGATGAGTGGAGTTCGTGCTTCATCTATGAGTATAGAGTCTACTTCATCTACTATGACATAGTTGTGAGCTCTCTGGACTTTATCTTCACTACGCACTTTCATATTGTCACGTAGATAGTCAAAACCATACTCATTGTTAGTACCATATGTAATATCCATATCATACTGAGCTTTTCTACCCATCTCGTCCTCTGTATCAGAGGTTATACAGCCAGTGCTGTAGCCTAAAAATTCATATAGTAGACTCATATCTATTGCATCACGGCTAGCTAGATAGTCATTGACTGTCACTATATGTACACCTTTGCCCTGCATTGCATTGAGAACTACTGCTAGAGTAGCGACTAGAGTTTTACCCTCACCAGTCTTCATCTCAGCGATATCTCCATCATGAAGAACCATACCACCTACTAGTTGCACATCAAAATGACGCATATTTAGGACTCGTTTACTGACCTCTCTAGTTATTGCAAAGGATTCATTGAGGACATCATCTAAACTCTTTTCCTCTTTATTGACTGATTCTCTTAGGACATTAAAAGTAGCTTTGAGCTCATCATCACTCATAGGCTCATAAGTACTCTCCAAGGCATTGATTGATTTTGCACGCTTTAGGTACTGTTTTACAACTCTATCGTTTGCAGTTCCAAATATTTTCATTATATTTATCATTTTATTATCCACTATTAAAAATTGAAGATAGTGTATCGAAAATTTGTGTAAATATCGTTGATGTTACAACCACTCCACAATTTTTAGGCATAATTTCTTAATTTATTGCTAAACTGAAATATCTATTCATTATGATTTTTTTGTTACAATAAACACATAATAATATGAGGATACATATGAAAAAAGTAATAATTTTACTATTGACTGTTAGTTCATTTTTATCTGCAGAGATAAGAATACCTATTAGTTTTTCTTCCAATTTTACGCAAAAGATTACAAGTTCCAAGAAAAAAGTTATCAAATATAGTGGAAGTATACTACTAAACAGTTCAGGGGAGCTCAAATGGAGCTATAAGGAACCAACAAAGAAAGAGGTCTGTAGTACAGGGCAGGAGGTTATCGTAGTAGATCATGATTTGGAGCAAGTCTCATTTCATATGCTAAATAAATCTCTAGATTTAACTGAAGTACTAAAAAAAGCTCGTTATCATAAAGGCAATCTATATATAGCTACCTACCAAGATAGGCACTATACATTCTCCATAGACAAAAATGGACGCATAGATCAAATAGCCTTCAAGGATGAGCTAGATAATGTAGTCAATATTCATTTCCAAAATATGCATTATCAAAAAAAGCCAAATTCTAGTAAGAAAATGCAATGTCCTTATCCAAAAGATTATGACATCATTAGAGGATAGTTGAATATGCAAGGGCTTGGGATTTTAGATGACATATCGTTGATGGTATTGGCTAGTATAGTGATTTCTGTGATACTAGCATTTATCTTGGTGGTTGTTATATTTACAATGAAGTTTAAATCACATCAAGATAAAAATAGTCAGTTAATAGATAGACTAGCAGAAAAAATAGAAAAAGTTTCATTATTAGAAGAGAGCTTGAATGAAGTACGAATATTAAATAGTACGCAGTTACTAGAGTTAAAACAGCAGGGTGAGATAAAAGAGAAGTTTCAGAGTGAGATAAAAAAGTTATCAAAAGAGTTAGAACTTGCCAATACAAAGATAGAAAAATCATACCAAGAAATTCTCTCACTTGAAAAAGACAAAAGTGAATTAGGAGCAAATATAGCCAATGCAAAAGAGAGCTTAGAGAAATCAGAAGAGTCCTTATTGATCGCAAGTAAACGAAATGAGTTTTGGGTAGAGCAGATGGCAGAGATAAGAGTCAAATATGATGCTCTGAGATTAAAATTAAAGTAAGAGGATTATGGTTTGCAATTACAGCTAGATACATTTGGTAATATAGGTGATAAACTGCAAAGTGAGATAGAGACACATAGTACTTTAATCTCTTTTACCAAAAAAGATACCTTATTTGATTATGATGATGTGTTGGAGTATTTTTATATATTTTTAGGTGGGAAAATAAAGGTATATCAGATAAATTTAAACAATGCAAAAGAGCAAACTATATATCTCATGAATCGTGGAGATATGTATGATGTGGTAACTCTACTAGATGGTCAAATTCATGAGGTTGTAGTGGAGATACTGGAGTCTGGTACGGCACTTAAAATCCCAATAGGCAAGGCTAGAGAGTGGATGTATGACTATCCTATATTTGGTGAAATTATTTTAAAGTATATATCAAAGCAGTTGCGTAAAGTAGAAGGATTAGCAACAGATTTAACTCTGTTTGATACACAAGAGAGACTTATAAAATTACTCATTCAAAATATAGAAGTCAAAGATGAAAAAAATGATAATGTACTAGACGGTCTCTCTCATACTCAAATAGCTAGTCTCATAGGAACTGTGAGACATGTAGTTGATCGTCATATAAAACAGCTCAAAAGTGAAGGTGTCTTGGAAGATGAGCGTAAAAAAATCTCACTTAAAAGTAGGGAAAAGTTACTTGATAGGATGAAGAATCTTTTTTAAGTCTATTAATAACTTTTTATATAAATAATGTTACCATACTATAATTATGTTATTTATAAGGAAATATAAAATTATGCAATACAAGTCCTTACTATATTAAGTGAAAAACAACAAGCACAGATACTAAATCAGATTTATGATTCAGTTATCGTAACAAATCTTGATGATGAGATAACATACTGGAATAATGGTGCAATAAACCTATATGGCTACAGTAGAGATGAAATAATAGGCAAAAAAGTTAGCATTATTAGTACAGAAAGTAGTGAAAATGACCGAGCAGATAGGATAAAAAAAGTTTTATCTCAAGGCTTACTTGTATATGAGGCGAAACAGAAGATAAAGTCAGGTGATGTTATTGAAGTCTCAGCTACGCTATCTCTTCTCAAGGGAGATCATGGAGAGATAGTTGGTATCATAAGATATGCACGAGACATCACTAAAAGTGTTAAAACTGAAGAGAAACTAAAAACACAAGCTAAACTTCTCAATAGTCTAGCATACAATGATCAGCTGACAAATCTTCCCAATAGAATATCTTTTAATAACATCATAGAAAAAAGTATAAGAAATTATTCTAAAGAGAATAGTAGTTTTGCTATATTCTTTGTAGATCTGGATAGATTTAAAAGAATCAATGATACATTAGGTCATCATATTGGAGATGAAGTATTAAAGATAATTACAAAAAAACTGAAAGAGAGCTTGAGAGAAAAAGATACTTTATCTAGATTTGGAGGAGATGAGTTTATCATCTTATTAACAGATATTCATGATTTTGATTCTGCCTCAAAAGTTGCAAATAAGATTATGGATATTCTTAAAGAGCCCATAGATATAGGTGAACACTCCCTTTATGTATCGGTAAGTATTGGTATTAGTTTCTATCCATTTGATGCTGATAATAAAAATGACCTTATAAAGCATGCTGATGCAGCTATGTTTAGAGCAAAAGATGAGGGTCGTAACAGATATAAATTTTATTCATCTGATATGACAGCGGTAACACTAGAAAAAGTCTCTACAGAATATAGTATAAGAAAAGCCATTAAAAATGGTGAATTTACTGTATTTTATCATCCAAAAGTTGATGGAAAGACTGATAAAATAGTTGGACTTGAAGCATTAGCAAGATGGAAACATCCAGAGCTAGGGATCGTAGAACCTGACAAGTTTATATCAGATGCAAAAGAGCTGGGACTAATCATAGAGCTTGATAGAATTATTATGAGAGAGGCTATAAATTCATTTGCACATTGGTGCGATATGGGATCTGATCCTGGTAAACTAGCATTAAATGTAACTTTGTCTCAACTAAAAATGGATGATTTTACAAACTTTCTAAAAAATACAGCAAAAGAGTGTAACTTTGATATAGAAAAACTGGAGCTAGAGATTACTGAGGGGCAAGCTATGCAATACTCTGAAGAGATAATTAAAAAGCTAGAAGAGTTAAGCCATATAGGCATAACAATTACAATAGATAGATTTGGTATTGGGTACTCATCATTAGCATACTTGAGTCGCTTACCAGTTGATACTATAAAAATTGACAGATCTTTTATAAATGGATTACCAAGTGATAAAGAGGATCTAATTATCATTAAAGCTCTTATATCTGTAGCTAAAAGCTTAAG
>DAOUPF010000104.1 GCA_030626265.1 Sulfurovum sp. | reverse complement strand
ATTATCAAGCCTATTCATCACCTCTCCTCAAAATACTCATGAGCCATATAAGAACTCCTCGTATATGGTGAACTCTTGACAAACTCAAAGCCCATATCGCTAGCCATTTGCCCATACTCTTCGAACTTTTTGGGCTCTATGTATTCTACTACTTCGGTATGAACTTTGCTGGGAGCTAGGTATTGACCCATGGTTAGAAGGGTACACTCTATGTCTAGTAAGTCTTGTAGGGTTTCTCTTATCTCCTCTTGGCTCTCTCCTAGTCCTAGCATCAGTGCACTCTTGGTTTTGAGCTTTGAGTTTGCGGCTTTAAGTGACTCTAATACTCCAAGGGAGAGCTCATAATTCGCACCCTTTCTTACGCTATATAGTCTAGGCACTGTCTCTATGTTATGTCCTACTATCTCTGCTCCACAATTAGCTACAGCATTCAGAGCTTCTACATTGTATCGTAGGTCTGGGACTAATAGCTCTACTGTGATACTCTCATCCATCTCTTTGATAGCTTTTACACATCTGACAAACTGTTCTGCTCCACCATCAGCCAAATCATCTCTGGTCACACTGGTGATAACTACATGACGCAAGCCCAAAGAGTGCACTGCATCTGCTACCTTTTGTGGCTCTTTCTCATCTATGCCACTGGGCTTTCCAGTATCTACACTACAGTAAGTACAAGCCCTAGTACAGATTGACCCTAGTATCATAAATGTAGCTAGTTTTTTAGAAAAGCACTCTGACATATTGGGACACATCGCCTCTTGGCATACTGTGTGGATACCTATATCTTTGAGAGATATCTCTACATCTTTTTGTTGTGAGAAAAAGACTTTTTTTAGTAGCCATTTTGGTTTTCGTTTTATCATATATTTTCTTTTTTATATATTTGTCTCGGTGGGACTGAAGTCTCCACTTCCTAAAATGTTGCATCAAAAGTCTCTTGGAAACTTTTGATGAGTAACTCTTTTGCTTCTGGCACAGATAACACTATGCCAAACTCTTCTAGACTATGCCCAGAGAACTCTCTGCTGTCTTTGGCTAGAGGCATAGAGCCATGTTGAAATAGTATCTCTCTGCTGCGTTTTTGTGCGTTTCCGCCTATCTTTTTGCCATCATATATCATATCATACGATTCAAATCCAGCTTGACAAAATGGGCTACTAGATTGTGGGGATGAGATACAGTCTTTAGCGTATTCTACATCTAAGCCTAAAGTTTTATAAAAGTGTATGAGAAAACTACATATATACTCATAGCTCTCTTTGACACTCTTTGATCCTAAAAAATCTATTGGTAATATCAGAGTATATGAGAGATCAAACCCATGTAGCAACAGACCACCACCAGTCATACGCCTAGCCCAGTCATCACCAAATCTCTCTTTTTGCTCTATCTGCTCTATCTTTTGAAATCTACCTAGAGTATAAGAGTTTGGCTTCCAACTATATAGTCTCAGTATAGGCGTACCATCAAATACCTCTAGTAGAGACTCATCTATAGATATATTTTCACTAGCACTCAGTGTTGGGCTATCTATGAGTCTCCAAGCGGTATTCAAACTATTGCCACCTGATATTTAGTGACCTTGCTGCTTTTGTCTCATCTGGTCTACATATTGGCAGAGTTTTAGGATACTCTTTGAACGCCTCTGGGTTACTTCGGGCTAGATTGGATGCATCTATCATCTTATCACAAAAGTAGTCTATAGTGTCTATATTTTCTGTCTCTGTTGGCTCTATCATGATAGACTCTTTTACGATAAGTGGGAAATACACAGTAGGAGCATGTAGCCCAAAGTCTAGTAGATATTTGGCTATATCCATAGCTCGTACACCATGCTCTTTTGTCAAACTATCAGCACTCAGTACACACTCATGCATACAGAGAGTATCAAAAGGTACATCATAGTGACCTCTGAGTCTAGCCAGTACATAGTTGGCATTTAGTACTGCTTTTTTGCTGACATTTATCATACCCTCTTTACCTAGAGTTTGCATATATACTAGTGCCTTGACTAGTACCATATAGTTACCAAAGAAAGGAGAGATTTTACCTATAGAGCCTTCACTTGGTTCTTTTAGGAAATAGCCCACATCTTCACTAAAGCCTACCTGTAAATCTGGCAAAAACTCTTGCAGTCTCTCACCTACTCCAACAGGCCCAGCTCCAGGGCCTCCACCACCATGAGGCGTGGCAAATGTCTTATGTAGATTGAGATGTATAACATCAAACCCTATATCCCCTGGGCGTAGTACCCCTAGGATAGCATTCATATTGGCTCCATCATAATACATCAAAGCATCATAAGAGTGTGCTATATCACATATCTTTTTTATCTGTGGGTTGAACAGTCCTAGAGTGTTGGGTACTGTCATCATCACAGCAGCTACCTCATCACTCATAGCCTCTTTGAAAGCCTCCAAATCCATATCTCCATTTGGACCTGATTTTACAGTGATGACATCATAGTCCACCATAGCAGCAGTGGCTGGATTAGTTCCATGAGAGGAGTCTGGTACTATGACATAGCGTTTGTTGTTGCCTTTTTTCTTGTGATACGCTCCTATCATCATGATACCCAGCATCTCACCATGAGCACCAGCTTGTGGAGTCATAGTAAATGCTTGCATACCAGTAACCTCACATAGATTATCTTCGAGTACTTTTAGACTCTTTAGTGAGCCTTGCATAGAGTCAGTTTGGTTATTAGTTATGTGATGAGGGTGCAAGTTTGCCAGTCCATCAAGCCCAGCTACTCTCTCTTGTACTTTTGGATTGTATTTCATAGTACATGAGCCTAGAGGATAAAAATTGGCATCTATGGAGAAGTTTTTATTCGATAGCTGCGTAAAGTGACGAACTACATCAAACTCACTCACCTCTGGAAGAGAGGCTTTAGTAGCTCTCAAAAATGCACTATCCAGAGTTGGAGCATCTGCTACACTCTGCTTTGGTATATTTATCCCTGTTCGTCCTGTTTGAGACTTTTCAAATAGTGTTATACTCATACTATCTCCTTAACAGCTATGACAAACTCATCCATATGAGTCTTTGTTCTTTTTTCAGTTACACTCACTAATACTCTATTATCAAAATCATCATAAACAGTATCTAGTTTGAGCCCAGCAAAAAAGCCTCTCTTTTCCATCTGACTTACAAACTCAGCAGAGCAGATAGGTAACTCTATAACAAATTCATTGAAAGTTGGATTTTGATTATAGATACATACAGAGTCTATCTTACTAAGCTCCTCTTTGAGATATGAGGCATTGTTATAGTTTTGAGTAGATAGCTTAGAGAAGCCCTCCTTGCCAAGTAGTGACATAAAGATCGTAGCACGTAGTGCCATTAGATTTTGGTTGGAGCATATATTGGATGTCGCCTTATCACGGCGTATATGCTGTTCTCTAGCTTGCAAGGTCAGTACATATGAGCGTTTGCCATTCATATCATCTGTGATGCCTACTATCCTGCCTGGGAGATTTCGTATATACTTCTGCTTGGTGGCTAGTATCCCAAATGATGGGCCACCAAAGCCTAGATAGTTACCCAGACTCTGCCCATCTCCACAGTAGATATCAGCATCCATCTCACCAGCACTTTTTAAAATACCCAGAGCGATAGGATAGGCACTCATGATAGCTAATGCCCCTACTTCATGTAGAGCTTTGATAATCTCCGTGTAGTCTCCTATGGAGCCAAAAAAGTTTGGATTTTGAAATATATAACCTGCAACAGTATCATCTATCATACTTAGCAGACTTTTTATATCTGTACCATCACCTTTGACATCCAGTACTATGACTTCAAGGTCATGGTATGCTAGATATGTCTGGACTATCTTTATGTATATGGGATTTACGCCACTATCTACTATAATCTTTTTTCGTTTCCTGCATATACGGATAGCCATCAGAGCAGCCTCTGCCATAGCAGTGCCACCATCATACATAGAGGCATTTGTTGCCTCCATACCTGTAAGTTCACATATCATACTCTGATACTCATACAAGGCTTGCAGAGTCCCCTGAGAAGCTTCAGCTTGGTATGGTGTATATGCTGTATAAAACTCCGAACGCATAGAGAGTGCATCTACAGCTGTAGGTATGATATGGTCATAGTATCCACCACCTAAAAAGCAGACTTTTGAAGTGTCATTTTGTTTGGCAAATTTTGCAAAATTATCAAAAACTTCAAACTCACTCAAGCCCTCATCCAAATCAAAACTTTTAGCTCTAAGATCTGCTGGAATAGTAGCAAATAGCTCTGACTCATCCTTTATACCTATCTCTGAGAGCATCTTCTGCACATCATTAGGCGTATGTGGAGTATATGGCATTATAGTGTTTCTGTATATGCGTTATAAGCAGCCTCATCCATGAGAAAATCAAGTTCACTCATATCAGCTACTTTTATCTTCATAATCCAAGTGCCCTCTGCTGCTTCGTTGAGAAGTTCTGGTCTATCCTCTAGCTCCTCATTTGCTTCTACTACTTCACCACCGATTGGAATATATATATCACTAGCTGCTTTTACTGACTCGATAAATGCTATACTCTCATCTTTGTCAGCAGTAGCCCCAATCTCAGGAAGCTCTACAAATGTGATATCACCTAACTGCTGGACTGCATAAGCTGAAAGTCCTATACTAGCTATATCTCCATCTACTGTAATCCATTCATGTTCACTGTTATATTTTTTCATTTTATATCTCCTTGGAAATTAATTTTTATTTTACTATTTTTTATGAAATGGCAGTTTAGCTACAAATATAGGCAGACTACCTCTCTGATTTTTTAGCTCTAGTGGTGCATCTTTGTCATATAGTTTGGTCTCTACTGAGCCTAACCCTATACCAGACTGTAGAGATGGAGAAAAAGTACCACTAGTTACTACTCCTATCTTTTGGTCGTTTTGATATATCTCCATGCCAATTCTAGGTGCTCTCTTGGTATCGGTAGTAAAAGCGATAGACTTTCTCCGGGCTCCATCTCTCTTTTGCTTTAGAAGTGCCTCTTTTCCTGTAAACTCTTTATCATAGCCTACAAAAAATCCAATACTAGCCTCTATAGGTGATGTCACCTCATCTAGCTCTTGTCCATATAAACTATACCCCATCTCTAGACGAAGTACATCTCTAGCTCCCAGACCTGCTGGTGTGGCTCCTAATTTAACAAACTCATCCCATACTAGAGGGGCAATTTGATTATCTAGATACAGTTCAAAACCCAGCTCACCTGTATATCCTGTTCTACTCACTATAGCATGAGTACCCATAATATCAGTCTCTTTAAAGCTAAAGAAACTAAGCTCATTCAAGTCAAAAGATACAAGCTCTTGTAGCATATCTAAAGATTTAGGACCTTGAATATCAAGTTTGGATAGCTCATCAGATGAGTCTATAAGATCACCACAATTAAGATGTAGATAAATGGCTTTGTAGTCTATATCTATCCTAGAGGCATTAACTACAAACATAAGTTTGCTATCTGACATTTTGTAGATTATCAGGTCATCTATCACACCACCATTATCATTGAGTAAAAAGCCATATTTACATTTGCCAATTGGTAGCTTGACTACATCTACTGTAGTAGCCTGATTAATACCACTACCATCCAAATCACCATCAAAGAAAAATTCACCCATATGTGAAGTATCAAAAAGTGCAGCATTTGTTCGACAAGATTCATGCTCTTTGAGTATACCTTCATACTGAACAGGCATCTCCCATCCACAAAAACCTATATTTTTAGCAGAGAGTTCCACGTGTTTTT
>DAOUPF010000099.1 GCA_030626265.1 Sulfurovum sp. | reverse complement strand
GTGTCATGAGGTGTTGTTCATACTCAAAGGCATATGAGGTGGTATCTTCGTATTGGATTTCTGTTAGGTCACCGTTAGTATCTATATTTAGATATGTACTTTGTCCTTGTGGGGCAGTGATGGAAGTGATAGTACCATTGCTATCTCTATGTAGGGTTGTTATATTTCCATAGATATCACTCACAGTTATTAATTTACCTATAGCATCATAAAAAAATGTAGTTTTAGTCTGTTTAGTATATAGGTCTCTAGTAGATAAGTGAGTTCCATTGGTATCAAATAGTAGTTCACTTGAGCCTGATTTTATGACGGTGAGGTTACCTTCCATTATAGAGGTATCAACTATATATATACTTCCTGAGCCATAGTATACTTTATCACCTACAAGTGAAGCATGAGAGCTGATCCTCCATCCATGAGCGATAGTGATCTCATCTAGGTAGGCAGAGGAGTAGTGTAATCCAAAGCCTACTCCTGTAAGTTCTATATCTTCATGGAATACTCCATCTCTTGGGGTGATGTAAGAGCTGACTTGCTGTTTCTCTTTGTCAGGTGGGCATGTTATAGGTGTCTGACACTGATACTCTTTTTTGCACTCTTGTAGTCTATGAACAACTTTGCCACCATATGTATCTGTACACTCATTACTTCTATTATTGCCATCTTCACCCCATACAAATGCTTCCATGTAGTTAGCTGGAGGTTCTGGAAACTCTGTATTTGGCTGAGTACATAATGGTACTACACATCTATAAAAAGTCTTACAGTCTTTTACTTTACTCTGTTTGGTGCCATTAATATCAGTACACTCAGTAGATAAATCTGTAGGAGGTGACCACTCTAGAACTACACTAGAATTATTCAGGTCTATTGGTGGGAAGTCTGTGTCGTTTTGGTCACAAGGAGGGATAAAGCAAGATAGCTCGGTACAACAGTTCGTTTTTTTACTAAATACAGCACCACCTCTTGCCGTACACTGTTCAATACTTCCTATTTCTTCATTGGAACATTTATTTAGGTGGTACAGATCAGGTTTTTCTTGCCAATTTAGTGGTATGCTGTAGTTGGTATCTGGGTTAGCACAATAATGACATGAGATATAGGTTCTTATTGTATTAATTTTATTATCATATTTTACAGATTGGATATAAATACCAGACGGATTATAATAAGGTTCACCAACAGCAACGTTAATATTTCTGCTCGTTTCTATCATTTTCTTATATCTATTAAATACTGTTCCATCTCTTCTATAATAATCATAAAATGTATAATGTGTTTTTATACATCTTGTAATTAAGCTAGTATTATTAATGATATCATCAATATGACCGTACCATATTGTCCCAGTAACATGAGTACTATGATTACTCTCAGAAGAAGTTATAGTATTATACGCTAATGGTCTATTATTAGAATCAAAAGCAGGACAAGTACCATTATATTGTGGCAGACTACAACTTTCTATTGAAGTAATGAAAGCATTAGAGTATTGGGATAATGCAATAAAAAATAAAAAAATGAATTTATATATGATTCTTAGTTTCTCGTTCTCCTCATTTCCATCATTTCGATGGGAATGTATATCCATACTCTTTATACTATCAAAACCTCTCAACATCAACCACTCCTATTTAGTATTTTTTATATAGCAACATATTCTCAACTTCCTGTATGATTATTTTAGCTATTTTATTCTTGTTTATACATTGGATGGAATATATTATGTCCTATTATAATGGTATTCTATAGTTCTTATCTTTATTTTATTTAGTACTTTTCTACAATCATTTGTGAATAAACCTTCGTTTACTCCCAAAAAAGTCAAAACTGTCAAATAAATTTATTTTCTCTAACTTTTAGTATCAAGTTATGCATGATTTTATACTCCATCAAAAATACCTTTTACAACTTCATGCCTTTGGCTTGGTATGAGGTGAGCATACCTTAAAGTCATATCTAGCTTTTTGTGTCCTAGTTGCTCTTTAATTTGTAAAATGTCTGCTCCTGCTAAAGCCATCCAAGAGGCATGAGTATGTCTTAGACTATGTACTGTTATTCTATACTTCTCTGCCTCTATATTACCCTCTATCATCTCATCTACTAATAACTGCCATTGTCTAGGCATTCTCAACATATTCTTCCCATTAGTATCAGGGATTACAAAATTAGTATTTTTTGGTAAGTTTTGTAGAATCTCAAATACTAAATCAGTCATATATACATGTCTTGCATTACCATTTTTGGTAGGCTTAAAATAAATAAGCCTTTGAATGAAGTTTATATCATTCCATTTTAAAGTAGCTACTTCGATAAATCTTGCTCCTGTATAAAGTAGCAGTACTGTTAAATAATAACTTGTTTTGCTCTCTCTATTCTCTAATAAATCAAGTAAGTTATCTGCTTGTACTTGTGATAAAAAAGCAACTTTTGCATTATCAGGTTTTGGTATTTTTACTCTACCACCACTTATAGGATTATTGTAACCTTTAACTAATTCATTTTTGATAGCATGGTTTATAATCTGTCTTGCTACTGCTAACATATACTCAACTGATCTAACCGATAGAGTTTGCAGTTTCTTTTGCTTTAAAGCTTCAAAATCTTTAGGTTTTAAGTCTATAAGATTATATTCATGCAAACTTATCATATGAGTTCTAAAAAGCTGTTCATCTCTATCCCAAGATGATTTATTACCTTTTGCCCATATTATATAATCCTCATAAGCATTTTTAAAACTAAAAAGCTTTTTTCTACCTTTGACTATTTGTTGTGGATCTTCTCCTAATCTTACAGTATTAATAAGTTCTGATCTTTTTCTATAACAATAATGCTCTGTTATGCCTTGTGACTTTTCACCAATTTTGACCCTTTTTAACTTATTTTGTAGGTCTTTATAGGTAATATAATAACTAATGTCTCCATTTTCTTTACTATAAATCTGAACCAAACTACCGTATTTACGTTAATTTTTATATGCCATTTTAGTAGCCTATTGGTAACCATAATTGAAAAATTATGATAAAATTTGATTAGAAATAATAACCTATAACAGCTTGTAAACTCCCATTAATAGGAGTTTTAAAGAGACTTGGATTGATTTGACAATATATGACAAAATAGCCCTTTTTAGATTGAAAATCCTTGTGTCGGCGGTTCGATTCCGTCCAGCGCCACCACTTTTTATCAATCTACTTAACTTTAATATTCACTACATTTGCTATTTTTAAACATATCTATAAATTTATCTAAGCTTATAACGAATAGATAAACTTATACTTTTTGGCAGAGGAAAAGGTGCTTTACTTGCATTTATAGGAAATGCTCTTTTTACAGCATTTTTGGCTGAGTTATGAAATACTTTGGGACCACTGACTCGTATATTTCCTACATTTCCACTTCTTTGTACAGTAAAACTTATACGAACAGAGCCCTCCATTCCCCTTCTTTGTGCCACTCTAGGATAACTTTTGTTTCGATTTATCTTTCTTCTAATGCTTGCTAAAAATTGTCTTTTTTTAGCAGAACTGGTTTGTCCTACTGATGATTTCCTAGTAGCCCTTGCTACTTTCTTTTTTTTCTTTTTCTTTTTTCTTTTCTTAACTTTTTTCTTTTTTCTTTTTTTCTTTTTTTCTATAATCTTATTCTTAACAACTGGCTTTGGCTTTGGTAAAGGCTCAACAATAGGTTCTGGCTCGGGTTCTGGTTCTGGTTCAGACACTGGTTCTGGTACCGGTTCTAGCTCAAGCTCTGGTTCTGGTTCTGGTTCTGGCTCTGACTCAAGCTCAGGCTCTGGCTCAGGCTCAGGTTCTGGTTCTAGTTCTGGTTCCGGCACTATTTCAGGCTCTAGTTCTACTTCAGGCTCTGGTACAGGCTCTGACTCAAGCTCTGGCTCTGGCTCAGGTTCTGGCTCTGGTTCTGGTTCTGGCTCAGGTTCTGGCACTGTCTCAGGCTCTGGTTCTACTTCAGGCTCTGGTTCAGGTTCAGGTTCAGGCTCTGGCTCTGGCTCAGAAATAACACAAAAAGAAACTGTATCTAACTTAGTATTATCTATATTCTCATCACTAAAATTATAATTTTTATATGCATATAAAAATATAGTAGCTACAGATATATACATAATGGAAGTGATAAAAAATGATGATAAATATCTATTCATTTTTTTGTTATTATTCCTAAATTCTTAAACTTCTCTTTCTTTAAAATATCTAAGATAAAAACAAATGAATCAAATTTTGCCTCTTTGTCGCAGTTAATTCTAATCGCTGTAGTAATATCATATTTTTTTAGTTCTGCTGCAATATTTTCTCTGCTAGTCTCTGTTTTTTCAAAAAATACTTTCCCATCATGTGTGACAGTAATTGTAAGATCTTTTTTTTCTTTATTTTCTATGGAAGTCGAAGCATTTGGTAGCTCTACAGGGATTATCCCTTTTGCAATAAATGTTGCTGTAGTCAATACTATCACCAGCAAAACAAGCATAATATCTATAAAAGGCACTACATTTATAGAATCAAACTTTTGTACTTTCAACTCTTTTCCTTTTGTAGGATATCCCATCTTGCACTGATAACCTCTATCTTCCTAGATAGGTGATTATAAAATATGATTGAAGGGATAGCCACGATAAGTCCCATGGCGGTAGCTTTTAGTGCTAAGGCCAAAGAGGTCATTATCATCTTTACATCCATAGTATCGCTTTGTCCCATGATATAAAAAGTAATAATAATCCCAAATACAGTTCCTAAAAGCCCTATATACGGTGCATTAGAACCAAAGGTAGATATGATATTTATATTATTTGTTATGTCAATCTCTAGTGCCTCTTTAGTCTTATAATCCTCTAATTTTACTTTTTTATAAAATAATAATCTCTCTATCCAAAACCAAACAGCCAAAAAACTCATAAATCCTAAAACACCTATAACACCATAGTCCACCATATCTTTTATTAGCTCTATATCCATACTTTTAGTTTCCTTTTTTATATAAAATATTTTACTCTTGTTGTGTTAAATTATTGTTAATTTTCTTACTATTAGTACCGAGTAAGAAATTATATACCACAGGGAGATAAAAAAGATTCAATATCGTTCCCCACATTAGTCCAAAGCCGATTGTAACTGCAAGCGGTTGAAAAGTAACAGATTGTGCAGATGCAAAAAATATTAGTGATGATAATCCTATAATAGTTGTAATTGAAGTCAACACAATAGGTCTAAATCGTCTTTTTGCCAATCTAAATATATCATCTTTATGTTCAGCTATTTTTATTGTTGCCATCATAATGATCCCATCATTTACTATAACTCCTGCAAGACCTAAAGCCCCTATCAATGATGGCAGTGAGATATTTAATCCCATTATATAATGACCTATAAATACACCTAAAAAAGAAAAAGGGATTACTGACATAACTATCATTGTTTCTCTTAAAGAGTTAAATAGATAAAGCATAGCCATAAATATCAAAATAATTGACAGTGCTGAGGCTAATATCATCTCTGTTTGAAGAGTTCTCCTCTGCTCTCTTTCACCTTTAAACTTTAGCCTTATCCCTTCTCTTCTTAATTTTTTTATAATAGGTTCTATTTTATTCATAACTTCACTTGCAGTAACAACAGAAGGGTTTACATTTGCAAAAACATAAAAGTTTGTCTCTCCATCATCTTTAACTAATCTCTCTAAAGATTTTATTATTTCAAATTGACAAATGTCCACAAGTTTAACATAAGTACCATTATTTAAGGGAATTTCAAGGGAATTAAAGTTTGAAAAGTCATCTTTGTTAAATGATTTAATTTTAACATCTAAAAGTTCTTTATCATCAAATATTACACCTCTTGTCTTTAAAAGATAAAGATTTGATATATAGTTACCTAAAAAATTTTCAGTAATACCTAGCTTCTCGCCATAACTATTTAT
>DAOUPF010000081.1 GCA_030626265.1 Sulfurovum sp. | reverse complement strand
GCATAATAGTTAGTATTAGAAGAACCATTTACTAATATCTAAAATGCCAAATTACCACTCACCTCTATACTCTCCTCCTGCTCATCATCAGTAGTGGATGTAACATCAGTATCATCAACCAATGGGTCTGTTGGACTGCCACCTCCACCACATCCAAATAAAATAAAGACAACAAATACAAATATTGATAACACCTTGTTTCTATAATTACTTTCCATTTTAAACTCCTCCTTTTTGTTATATTATATTCATTTATTAGTTTATAAAACATTAATTTCTAGATTTAAAGTTTGCCTCATTCTCACAATTGCTTAGTATAATCCCAATACTTTAGTAATCATATGCAGATACTGAACTGTTTTTTGCTGAAGAGCCTGTAAATAGAATGAGGAGCATTAAAATAATATGTAGGACTAACTGATTAATTCAATTATAGACAATATTATTTAGCATAATCGGATATAATTCTAGAGAAAAAATATAGAATAAATCAAAATATAGAAAGAGAGAGAAATGACTGGAAAAATCATAGCATATCAAGGTGTTGAAGGTGCCTATTCGCATCTGGCTTGCAGAAATGCATTTCCAAAATCTGTGTCGATAGCCTGTGCCAGCTTTGAAGATGCCGTCAAGCTAGTAGAAAGCAAAACAGCTGATTTTGCAATGATTCCCGTTGAAAACTCAACGGCAGGAAGAGTAGAAGAGATCTACCGTTTGATACCCAAATCGTCTCTTTTTATTATTGATGAACATTTTGAACCGGTCAATCATTGTTTGCTGGGTATCAAGGGTAGTAAACTTGAAAATATCCAATACGTTGCTTCACACCCGCAAGCACTGGCTCAGTGTTATAAAAATATAATTGATATGGAGATAACTGCTGTGGCCAAGTTTGATACTGCAGGTTCTGCAAAAGAGATCAGCCTCAAGCAAGATCCTACCTTTGGGGCGATCGCATCCAAGCTGGCTGCAAAACTCTACAATCTAGAGATACTCCAAGAGTACTTTGGGGATCTAAAAGGCAATGTAACCAGATTCATTGTACTCTCAAGAGAAAATACAGTACCCAAGTTTAACAAAGATGAGAGTTACATTACATCACTCATTTTTCATGTCAGAGATATACCTGCTGCTCTATATAAGGCACTGGGTGGTTTTGCCACCAACGGCGTGAACTTACTAAAGCTTGAAAGCTACTCCATGACTGGCTCTCTACAGGTTAGTAGATTTCATATTGATATTGAAGCACATCCAGACGAAAAGAAGCTGAAACTTGCTCTTGAAGAGGTATCTTTTTATGCCAAAGAGATAAAGTATCTTGGTGTATATGAAAAACATACAGGTCGAGAAAACTACAAGTTGATGTAGTGTTTGACTTATTATTCTGCCCTCATGATATGATAAACGCTAGACAGATCATACTTCCTATATCTAGCAGGTTCTGCTCTTCCTTCTCCTGCGTAGCTGAGGGTTAGACCTATCTTTTTGTCATAGTCTATCCAGCCTATGAACATACCGCTATGCTCTATACCATGATATGAGTGGTTGATGTGGTATAGCCAGTCACCTGTTTGTATCTGCTTTGTACTCACATATGGTCCACTTTTTTGGCTCTTGAAAGCTATGGTTCTTTTGGCGTGGGGATACCCTGCCCTTGTAAATCCACGATTTAGATAATCCCAACAAGCACCTCTGATAACCTCTCTACTCTCTACCATCTCTCTGGTGACTTTCATCACTTTTTTGGCACTAGGAGTTGCTCTATTCTCTGCATTGATGATAAAGGTATAGTATTTTTTATAACTTTTGTTATGTTTTGCAGCTACTGTGCTGTTCTTTGCAGAACAGCCTGTAAATAGTACTAGTAGTATCAATGCTAAGTATTTTTTCATTTTTTACCTTATAATCTAAATCTTATAAACAAATATATCACATTTTATCTAACATTAATCTTCTTCTGATATATTCCACTCAAATATAATATATAGGATTAGATAATGATGCCATTTACAGATGAAGAACTTTGTGGAGCTGTTAGTAACTTTTTGCCAAGTATCGCTGAGTATGTCAAGTCACATGATGGGACTATGAACTTCCTAGGTGTCAAAGATGGTGTAGCATTTGTAGAGCTAGGCGGTACATGTAATGGCTGTTCTATGAGTACAGCTACTACCAAAATGGTGATACAGAAAAAGCTTAGAGAGCTTATACATCCAGAGCTTATAGTAGAGAGCATATTCCCAGGTGAAGAGTCAAAACTGCCAGCAGCTATGATAACTATATAACATATGGAAGTGGATAGTTTACTCCCACAAAGACTTAATACACTTTGGGGTGAGGCTTAAGCCTTCACTTCCTCAATAACTCCAAAAAACATCTTTGAAACTTACAATTTTCCCTTCGCTTACCTCTATACCCTCTTTTTTCAAAATCTCTATCTTGGTAGATATGCCATCACCTCCACTATAGTTACCTATCTTGCCACTGCCTAGTACTACTCTGTGACATGGTACTTGTGGAGCAGATGGGTTTTTGCCCACTGCAGAGCCTACTGCACGCACTGCAGCAGTACCTAGATACTCAGCTATCGCTCCATAGCTTGTGACTTTACCTTTGGGGATAAGTTCTAGTGCCCTCCATACTGATTTTTGAAATGCTGTAGCCATTTGCTCTCCTTTTAACCGATATTCTGCTAAAATCATAGCAAAAATAGTAGGATTTTGGAAATTGACAAAAACATATATAACAATATCTAGTATAATTGTGCTTTTGACTTTGGTGCTTTTTAGTGCTTGTTCAAACACATCACCTAGATACTGTTCATCTAGTGATTTTACTGGAGGATACTTTTGCCATCAGGGTTACAACTTTGGCAAAGACAAGAGCAGTGCTTTCAAATCAGGGGTTAGAGATGGGTGTCGTACTGGCAATGGATACTTTGTCAAAAAGTATGCACTCTCTCGTCGGTCTATAGATTATGTAAATGGCTGGGATGCAGGTAGAACAAGATGTCGCCACATAGTCCCAACGGCAGCCAAATCAGGTATGAGAACACAGTACCAACAAGCTATAGACCAACGACGCTACTACGGGAACTAATCAAAGCATATGATTCAAATAGATAACCAAACTAAATATGATATCCCAACAGGATATATAGAAAACATAGCAGCCATGCTAACAAAAAAAGATATCGAAATCATACTCTGTGACAATGATACCATCCAAGATATCAACAGAGAGTATCGTCAAAAAGATGTAGCTACAGATGTACTTAGCTTTCCTCTAGAAGTAGATATAAAGCATATGCCACTAGGCTCCATAGTCATCTCTATAGACAAAGTGAATGAGAAATCCACAGAACTAGGACATCGCCCCCAAGATGAACTAGCCCTACTATTTATACATGGATTACTACATCTGCTTGGATTTGACCATGAGATAGATAGTGGTGAGATGCGAGAAAAAGAGAGAGAGCTTATAGAGCAGTTTGACCTGCCAAAAAGCCTAATAATACGAACAGAGGAGTCCTAATGGATTTTGTCATTTTTATAATATCACTTGCTGTTCTCATCTGGGGAGCTGATGTACTCATCGCCCAGAGTGAAAAGATAGCCCATAGATTTGAGATATCAGAGTATGTCATAGGGGCAACTCTAGTAGCTCTAGGCACAAGTCTACCAGAGATGGCAGCCTCCATGGCCGCTAGTGCCAGTAGCAAACCAGAAATTGCCGTAGCCAATGTCATAGGTAGTAATATATTTAATATCACTCTTGTCCTTGCTACTGTATTTTTCGTAGCTAAGAGAGTAAACCCTCATAGAGACTTCTTCGCCAAAGATAGTAGCTGGGCACTCTTTCCAGTACTTATATTCATACTTATGGTCATGGATGGCACATTCTCTAGGTTTGATGGTCTTTTACTAGTATCATTGATGGTGGCATATATACTTTTCCTACTCAAAGCAGGCAAAGATATACTCACACAAAGTGATGAGGAAGAGGAAGAAGAGCCAGAGGTTTTCTCATGGCAAAAGGTAAGTGGCTTGACAATACTAGGTCTAGGACTAGTCATAGTGGGTGCAAGCTATACTATAGATAGTGCATCTTCGATAGCCCAAGGTTTTGGTATCAGTGAGTGGGTGATAGGTATCGTGATGATATCATTGGGAACCTCTATGCCTGAGCTTGTAGTCTCTATCACAGCTGCACGAAAAGGCAAGGCAGACATGGCGATAGGAGCAATCATCGGCTCTAACATGGCAAATACCACGATGGTACTAGGAGCTGCTGCTCTAGTCAGTGACATACACATAGATCCATCCAAATATATGTTTGATATATCTACTATGCTCGTAGCTACACTCATGCTCGTATTTATCACTGCAAACAAGATGTATACTAAGCCAGCAGGCATTGGTCTACTGATAGTACTAGCACTATTTTTACAAAATACTCTCGCATCAATATAGGTTACGATATGTTAAATAAAAAGAATAAATGGAACTTCAAGAGATTGGTTCGGGAACTTGTCATTATGGTAGTTATCATATTTGTAGTCAGTACTGTACTCAATATCTATCGTGCACCAAAGCTAGATAGCAATATATTGCCAGAGATAAAAGTCACTCTCATAGATGGAACTATTTTTGATACTGCCAAAAGCAAGGGCAAACCTGTCATGATAAACTTCTGGGGTACTTGGTGTCCTGTATGTGAGCAGGAAGCTAGCAACATAGACTCTGTATCTAAAGACTATACAGTTCTCACAATCGCAGTAAACAGTCGATCAAATGAGCATATCAAAAAATGGCTCATAGAGCATGATGTCAGCTACCCAACTCTAAATGATGCTAGTGGCAGATGGGCGGAGAAGTTCAAGGTATCAGTGTACCCAACTACATTTATATATGACAGCCACGGTAAACTCAAATTTACAGAGACAGGCTATAGTACAACTGCTGGTCTCATAGCACGAATGAAGATGGCAGAATAGTACCATGCAAGATATCTCAAAAAGTTTAAAAATATCAAAAAATTCAAAGATTAGCAAAGGGATATTAGAAAGATTACCCTCTCCATGCTGGGTACTAGAAGAGCATCTACTCATAAGAAATCTAGAGATACTGGGGCACATCAAAGAGCAAACAGGGGCAAAGATACTACTAGCTCTCAAAGGATACTCTCTCTGGAAATCATTTGATATAGTGAGTCCATATCTAGATGGATGTTGTGCTAGTGGACTACATGAAGCAATGCTCTCACATGAGACTTTTGGCAAAGAGACACACTCATATTCACCTGCTTTTACTGCCCAAAACATAGAGCAGATAGCCTCTATATCTCATCATCTAGTATTCAATTCACCAGCTCAGTTAGATTCATTAATATCACTTGCAAAAAAAGCTAATCCTACTATTTCTATCGGTCTACGCGTCAATCCAGAGCTATCACTCTCCCCTGTAGATATGTATGACCCTTGTGGTATATACTCTAGGCTAGGAATAATATCCACAAATATAGACACTTTGATATTAGAAAATATAGAGGGTCTACATTTTCATGCTCTCTGTGAGCAGGACTCATCAGCTTTAGAGTTGGTATTGGAGTCATTTGAAGATAAGTTTGGCGAGTATTTATCTGAGATGAAATGGGTCAATTTCGGTGGTGGACACCATATCACCCGTGATGGATATGATATAGAAAAGCTCATTAAAATCATCTCTGACTTTAAAGCCAGATACCCTCACCTAGATATATATCTAGAACCAGGAGAAGCTATAGGATGGGAGACTGGTGTACTAGTGAGCACTGTGCTAGATATCGTACACAATGGTATAGATATAGCCATCCTAGACACTTCCGCAGAAGCTCATATGCCTGATACCATCATCATGCCATATCGTGCAGAGGTACGAGGTGCAAGTGAAGCCAATCAAAAGCCACACACCTACCGCCTAGCAGGCAACACTTGCCTAGCAGGAGATATCATGGGAGACTATAGCTTTGATGAACCACTAAACATCGGAGACAAAGTTATATTTGAAGATCAGATGCACTACACTATGGTCAAAGCTACTACTTTCAATGGTATACCATTGCCATCTATCGCTATGCTACGGAAAAATGGAGAGATAGCGATGTTTAGGGAGTTTGGATATGAAGAGTTTAAGGGGCGGCTATCATAGCCAAAGCACTCACAAATCTACCACTACACCCCTGCTCTTTACGATATGAGAAAAACCTATCACTTTGGCAGGCTGTATACATGGGGGTATTAATTTTATCGTAGATTTTTGCAATAGTAGCATTAGCATCACCTCCCCTTTTTGAACAATATCAAGTAATTTTTTCTTAATTTCCATTTTTAACTCCTCGTATTTTAAGCTCATCTATGCTCTTTTAATAGAATATCAATAATTATTGCTCATTTATGTTCCAATAACGGCAATAAAAGTATTAAAAGGACACTTTTTCTTTAAGGATTATAGGGTCAAATTT
>DAOUPF010000067.1 GCA_030626265.1 Sulfurovum sp. | reverse complement strand
TTTTTAATATTTGGTTTTATCGCTATTTTTCTATTTATATCTATTGGTGCATTGATGACTAGTAAGCCTGTAGGGAAGAACGAAAGAGTATATAATATAGTTAAAGAGTTCAGTCCATATTATATAGACAAGAGATTTGGAGGGCTTACTATTCGTAGTAAAATAGACAAAGAATTCAAACAAAAGCCTGATAATACCCAATTTTTTAGACTTCTTGAAAGCCTAGAGCAAGCTTGGGGAATAAAACATCTAAGCATAAAAGATAATACTCTAAGTATAACTGATATCAATAACACAGTAGTCAAAACTATACAATTAAATAATGAAGATGAGTTATCTTTTGTCAAAACTTATTATGGAGTCAAGTAGATGGCAACTCTAGATATCATACTAACTCTAGTATTTAGTATCATCATGCTATTTTTCATGAGCTTCCCTGCTATGAAAATCACTGCTTGGGTTGACAGTAAAAAAGAGATACCTGAAAAATTGTACAATCCTGCTATGTTTGCTCTTACAATCTTCCTGTCTCTTATGATTGGCGTTTTCTTGAAGTTTGCATAACGCCAACTTTTACTACTATTTGGATATAATCCCCAACTTATTAATAATTCGGAGTAACAGATATGAAAGAAGCAAAATATATATGGATGGATGGTGAGACAGTATCTTGGGCTGATGCTAAAGTACATGTACTCACACACACACTACACTATGGAAATGCCGTTTTTGAAGGCACTAGAGCTTACCAGACAGAAGATGGTCTAGCAATATACAAGCTCGAAGAGCACTGCAAAAGACTTTATAACTCCGCTAAAATAGTAGCAATAAAGCCAAATATGGATTATGAAGTTGTCAAGCAGGCACATATAGACCTACTAAAGCAAAATGATTTTAAAGCAAATGTATATATCCGTCCTCTCATATACTTAGGGTATGGGCAGATGGGGCTTTATCATGTAAATGCACCTGTACATACTATGATAGCTGCTTGGGAATGGGGAGCATATCTAGGTGATGAGGGATTAGAAAATGGCATCAAATGCTGTACATCATCAATCACTAGAAATCCAAACCGTTCTACATTTGGCAAGGCAAAAGCAGCTGCTAATTATCTCAATAGCCAAATGGCAAAATATGAAGCTGTAGAAAATGGCTTTGAAGAGGCTTTGATGTTAGATGAGAATGGCTTTATTGCTGAAGGTACTGGTGAGTGTATATTTGTAGTCAGAGATGGTGTATTGATCTCTCCACCAAATGACAACTCACTAGAGTCTATCACACAAGGCACTATCTTAGAACTTGCAAAAGATTTTGGTATAACTATAGAGAGAAGAAACATCACTAGAGATGAGATATACATTTCAGATGAAGTATTCCTCACAGGAACAGCAGCAGAGGTGACACCAGTAAAATCGTTAGACCACAGAGTGATAGGTTGTGGTAGTAGAGGTCCAATGACAGAAAAACTTCAAGCAGCATATTTTGATGTTGTCTTTGGAAGAAATGAAAAATTCAAGCACTATCTAACATACATATAAAACAACAAACTAGGGGTCTGGTGATTTGTGATTTGTTGCAAAGCAATGAATCATGAATCACCTGACCCCCTACACATAAAACAAAGGAAAAAACATGCCAGCAGATATGAACGACTATTTTAAAAAACGAAAAACATCAGGCGACAATAACAACAACAATAACAATAATGGCGGAGGAGGAAATCCAATAGAAAATCCATTCAAAGGAATGGGTGGTGGTGGAAGTAAAGGTGCAACTATTGTTATCGTTATACTCGCCATTGCTTTTCTAGTATTTTCTTTCAAACCATTTACTATCATCAACTCTGGTGAAGTAGGTATCAAAGTAACTACAGGTAAGTATCAACAAGAGCCCCTAGAGGCGGGACTTCACTTTTTTATCCCAGTATTTCAGAAAGTAATACCTGTAAATACTCGTATCAGACTCATAACATACAGCAACGAGAGAGCCAGAGAGCTAGGTCAAAGCAACTCTAGCATAGAGGGTGGTGGACTACAGAGAAACTCTGCTATATCAGTCCTAGACAAGAGAGGACTTACTGTAAATATAGACCTTGCAGTACAGTATAGAATCAAAGCCTCATCCGCACCAGCAACTATAGAAAAATGGGGTGGAGCATGGGAAGAGAAAATCATCAACTCAAAAGTGAGAGAAGTGGTTCGTGATGTTGTAGGTCAATACACAGCAGAACAGCTCCCAGAGATGAGAAATGAGATAGCATCTTCTATACAGACAAAAGTGAGAAACAAAGTAGATGCGCTACCAAATCAACCAGTAATCTTGACATCTGTTGAGCTTAGAAATATCGTTCTTCCTCCAAAGATCAAAGAGAAGATAGAGCAAGTACAAGCAGCAAAACAAGATGTAACTATCGCAGAACAAGAGAAAGAGAAAGCAAAGCAGTATGCTCAAAGAGCAGCTGAAGTAGCTCGTGGTGAAGCTGAGAGAAACCGTATCGAAGCACAAGGTGAAGCTGACAAGATTCGTATCTAAGCAGAAGAGCAAGCCAAAGCAAACAAACTTATATCAAATTCTCTTACTGCTGAGCTTCTACAGCTAGAGCAGATCAAAATCCAAGGGCAGTTCAACGAAGCATTGCGTGTAAACAAAGATGCACAGATATTCCTAACACCTGGCGGAGCAGTACCTAACATCTGGGTAGATGCAAAAGGCAAACAACAAAAGATTAGTACACAACAATAAGTACAATTTGATTTGCATTTTAATCCAAAATCCCCGTAGGTCGGGGTGCTTGACCCCGACGATAATTAATAAAATGATGAGTATTTCCATTGATCCATAGTATCTACTAGATTATGCTTGACAGGATTGGATTGCATATATTTGATTTTTTCTATAAAATCTTTTTCATTTCTTATCGTGTGTTCATAATAACGCTCTTGCCAAATACCTGAGCTATTTCTATCGTATTGGGAGGCAGATAGCTCTGTTTTTGCCTTTGCTTTTATCTCTTCATCTAGGTGATGAACAAAATACCTTTTGATACTTGAGATTATTTTAGGGTAGTCTGTGGATATATCTGGTGTTAGTATCATGTGGATATGGTCAGGCAAGATGACTATCGCATCTATCTTGTAAATATATCTCTTTTTACTGTGCCTAAAGGCATCACGCAATATATCAATATGCTCTATCAGCAGTGGCTTACGCCTATGCGTCACCATAGTCAAGTAATAGCTATACCCATCGGCAAATATTCTTCTGTATTTCATATGTAGATTTTATAATAATAAATCACATAACAAGCAATATATGTCAAATTGTCATACAATCCGCGTAGGTCGGTGTGCTTGACACCGACAATGGCTAATATGATTGTGAATGTTTATTAATTTGCGTGGTTTGCGTGGTTTGTCGGAGTCGAGTACTCCGACCTACGCGAATATGAGTTACGATACCTCTTATTTGTTGCTGGCTTGATGTGGTCTTGTCAGAAGACAACATCCTACAGAAGATTGTTAGGCTTTATTGGTTAAAATCCCGTATATTATATGGAGAAACCATTATGAACATAGACTGGAACAAAAACCCCCTCATCCCTGCCATAGCACAAGATGCCACTACAGGTGAAATACTCATGCTAGCATATATGAATGAAGAGTCATACAATCTCACACTTAGCACTGGATATGCACACTACTTTAGTCGCTCTCGTCAGAGACTTTGGAAAAAAGGCGAAAGCTCAAATCATACTCAAGAGATAGTAGATATACTACTTGACTGTGATGCAGATACAGTAGTACTAAAAATCAATCAAAATGGTGTAGCCTGTCATACTGGTAGAAAGAGTTGTTTTTTCACCTCAGTTACACAGGATAAGATTATACTAGAGCAAGAGGTAGATACTGATGCCATATATGGTGTAGTAGATACACTGTACCACACTATACTAGAGCGTAAAAATGCCAAAGAGTCAAAAGCCTCATGGACTAAAAAACTTCTAGATGACAAAAAGTTGCTACTCTCTAAAATCAAAGAAGAAGCTACTGAACTATGTGATGCTATAGACAAAGAGAGTGATGAACAGGTGATATATGAAGCTGCTGATCTACTATACCATGCATTGGTGGGATTAGGCAGTAGAGATATCACACCAGATAGAGTCAAACAAGAGCTATCAGATAGATTTGGGACTAGCGGTATAGAAGAGAAAGCCAAGCGATAGTGTCATACAAAGAGAACAACTCCAAAAATGCCATACATGGCTTTTTCCTATCTATGGGAGTCACAGTAGCAGAACCTGCGACCATCCTACCTCTGATTGTATATCACTTCAGTAGTAACTTAGTATTGGTAGGACTCTTTGCATCCCTACTTCGTGGTGGTGCGATAGCTGTACAGCTATTTGCCGCATTTTACGCACAGAGTTATAGCCGAGTGATGATATATATGAGAATAGTATTTTTCTTCCGTTTCTTCTCATGGTTTATGGTTGGAGCTTCTATATACTTCATAGGAGATAGTAACAAAACCCTCACTCTATGGCTCATAGGGATATTTTTCTTCACATTTTCATTTTCTGCTGGATTTGGTAGTATATATTTCAAAGAGATCATCGCAAAAGTCTTTAGCAAAGAAGAGCGTGGTAAAACCATGGCAAACAAACAGCTATTCTCATCCATGGGAGCTATCATCAGTGGTGGAGTAGCAGGCTGGGTACTATCTAACTATGAGGCTCCATATAGCTACGCTTTTTTATTTATGTTTAGCTCTGTATTGATGATTATTGGGTTGGTTGCCTTTGGTACTATAAAAGAGCCAGAAAAGCTAAATGTCAGTACTAGAGAGAAAAATTTTCTGGAGTTTCTAAAAAACAGTAAAAGCCTCCTAAAAAAAGATAAACGTCTACAGCTACAAATTATTGTCTCTCTACTGGGCTACTCATTCTTGCTTGCCATGCCTTTTGTCATCATCAAAGCCAAGACTACTATAGAGCTAACCGGTTGGCTCATTGGTGGATTTATCACTGTACAGATGATTGGTAGCATGATTGGCAACTTCTTTATCTGGAAGAAGTTTAAAGGCAATTATGTACGCATGCTACAGCTAGCATATACCTTTATGATATCTGCATTTATCATCGCATTTTTTGCTGGGAATGCTGTAGGGTATGGATTGATATTCTTCATCTTTGGTGTAGGGATAGATGGTTTTAGAAATGCTGATATGAATCTAGTACTTGAAATTGCCCCCGAGGACAAACGCCCAGTATATGTAGCGATACAGTCGACTATAGTCTCTATAGGACTATTTTTTGCTATTCCTGGAGGTATTATCTTGGAGTATTTTGGTTATAATATTCTTTATTCATTGACACTTATAATGCTTTTTATTGGGCTATTTTTTACTGGGAAGTTGAAGAGGCATATCATAGTCTAGTTAGATATGCCTCTTCTATTAATTACTACCACATCCCGAACTATCCACATTACCACCAGCAAAATAATCGCCATCAAAACTCACCATTGAGTAAGTTCTTTCACTCCCTAGTGACTCTTTGAGACCCTCTACTGATAGAAAACCTAGTGATGTGGATCCTATCTTACTAGATATCTCTTCGGGTGTCATATTAGCAGAGATTAGTTCTGCCTGTGTTGGTGTATCTATACCATATCTACAAGGATATTTTATCTCTGGTGCAGCTATACGCATATGCACCTCTGTAGCCCCAGCATCAACTAACATTCTAACTATCTGCTTGGATGTAGTACCTCTGACCAAGGAGTCATCTACTATAGCAATCTTTTTACCTTGAATGAGGTGTTTGATTGGTGATAACTTTAGTTTTACTTTCAAATCTCGTATCTCTTGGGTTGGTTCGATAAATGTTCGTCCTACATAGTGATTTCTCACAATTCCCATCTCAAATGGTACACCCAAGCCATCAGCATAACCTTTGGCAGCTGCCACACCAGAGTCTGGAACAGCCAGTACTAGATCAACATCTGCTGGAACTTCCTTGGCTAGTTTTCGACCTGTTCTTAGTCTAGTCTCATAAACATTTTTTCCATCTATGATAGAGTCTGGTCTAGAGAAATATATATACTCAAAAGCACAAGGGTGATAATCAGGCTCCATAAGCTGCTCAGAATATGGCTCTTTGCCTTCTTCAAAAGTAATCATCTCACCAGGCTCTACATCACGAACAAACTTCGCACCTACAAGCTCAAATGCACATGTCTCGCTCGCTACTATCCAACCACCATCTTTGAGCTGCCCTAGGCTAAGTGGACGGATACCAAAACGGTCACGGATTACAAACATTTTTGCACGACTCTGGATCACTAGGCTATATGCACCCTCTATCTTAGTCAACATATCTTTTATACGACTAGATAGCGTATTCTCTGTACTTTTTGCGATAAGATGTATGATATTTTCTGTATCCATATCTGTCTGAAATATAGCACCTCTATCTATAAGATTATTTCGTACTTCATGCTTATTGACTAGGTTTCCATTGTGTGCTACAGATATCTCACCCAACTTATACTTTGCAAATAGTGGCTGAGAATCACTAACTGATTCTGATCCAGCTGTTGAGTATCTATTGTGACCAATAGCAGAGCTTCCTTCTAGTTTGGAGAGGCTTGCCTCTCCAAATATATCAGCAACCATACCTAGCTTTTTATAAATAAGTAACTTCTCTCCGTTGGAGCTGGAGATTCCTGAAGACTCTTGTCCTCGATGCTGCATAGCAAATAGAGCATAATATGCCGTCTTGGAAGCATTTTGACTTCCATATACCCCTACGATTGCACACATTATATGACTCCTTTTGAGTCAAGATAGTAGATAGTAAATAGTAGATAGTAGGTATTGAATTTCATTTTAGATTCCTAGACAATCATTTATCGAAT
>DAOUPF010000100.1 GCA_030626265.1 Sulfurovum sp. | reverse complement strand
GTGTTATTTTGTGACCATTTGTACACAGGAGAGGGTACATTTGTTTGGGGAGATTTTGGATGGTGAAATGATATTGAATGAGGCAGGAAGGATGGTACATTCATTGTGGCATGAAATTATGGATGATTTTTTAAATGTTCATTTACATGAATTTGTCATTATGCCCAATCATATACATGGGATTATTGAAATCGTTGATAATGATAATGATAATGATATGAATACCGTAGGGGCGGATTCCATATCCGCCCTTGAACGGATGAATAAAATTGAATGTATGGATACCGATGAACGGATGATTGACCATGAATCTATGATTAAACATGCATCCAAAAGGGCAGATATGGAATCTGCCCCTACGAAACCAAACATAGATTTACCAACCATCATTCAATCATTTAAACGGCATACAACAATCCAATATATCAAAATGGTAAAAAACGGCACATTACCACCATTCAATAAACGCATTTGGCAACGTAATTACCATGAATATATCATACGAAATGATGCAGATTATGTACGTGTGGCAGAATATACATTAAATAATCCATTGACATGGGAATATGATATGTTGTTCAAAGAAGATATACATGATAATATAGATATCATTAAAATAGTACCTTGGTAGGGATATGCTATATGTCATAATTTAAAGCACTTAATAAAACCCTTATACATTTTATGGTAAAATCGCGTTCCAAAAGTATTGATGAGTGCTTTAGTCATTAAAAAGTAGTTGTCAGTACTTGTTTCTAAAATGTGTGGCTTGAACCTCGGGTTATGCATCAAAACAAAAAGAATATATATTAAGGAAAAAACATGACAATGATCAGAATGACAAGAATGGGTAGAAAAAAGAAGCCATTTTATAGAATCGTAGTAACAGACAGCAGAAAGAGAAGAGATAGTGGTTGGATCGAAGCGATTGGTCACTACAATCCAGTAACTGAAAACAAAGAGCTTACTCTAGATATGGAGAGATACAACTACTGGGTGAGCGTTGGTGCTCAGGTGAGCCCTACAGTAGCAAGACTAGCAAAAAGATAGATAAATGGTTCAAGAATTTGTCCTATCTTATGCAAAGATGATAGTCGGACACCCAAATGTGTTGACGATCGAAGTAGCATCATTGGATGAGTCAGCAGATGAGATTACTATCTTTGCTGACCCAGAAGATGTGGGCAAATTGATTGGCAAAGAGGGTCGCATGATAAATGCTATCAAAACTGTCATATCAGGGTGCAAGGCAAAAGGTGGCAAAAACTACCGTGTAAATGTCAAAGCAATCTCTTAAATCCCATGAATAACGAGCAGTTTCTTATAGCTCAAGTAGGTCGTACCGTGGGACTTCACGGTGACCTCAAGCTTCACCTTCATACAGACTTCCCAGAGCAATTCAAAGTAGGTACTATACTAGATAGCAACCATGGAGAACTTGTAATCGCTTCATATAATCCAACTAGAGGTATCGTCTCTTTTGTAGGATATGCATCTATAGATGCTGCCAAGAGACTCACCAATACTAAATTGTATGCCAATACTGAGCAAACTAAAGAGCAGTGTAAATTGGGTGAGGGTGAGTACTTTTGGTTTGATATCATAGGATCAGAAGTCTATCAGGGTGATGAGCTTTTGGGTGAGGTAGAGGATATAGATAGACTTACAAATGTAGACTATCTATTGGTAAATACCGCTAAAGAGCTTGTAGATACAGGACTTCCTAAGAGCTTTTTACTGCCTTATATACCTAGGTATATACTAGGTGTAGATACTCAAAACAAAAAAATCAGTACACAAGACGCAAGAGAAATACTGGAAGCGAGCTAATGCGTTTCTCTTTTGTGACACTTTTTCCAGATATTATCAAAGGCTACTTTTCTGACTCTATATTACAAAGAGCTATAGAGAGTGAACAGATCAGTATAGACTATTATAATCCAAGAGATTTTAGCACTAATCGTCATAACAAAGTAGATGAGCCAATGGTAGGTGGTGGGGCAGGTATGCTCATGACTCCTCAGCCATTGGACGATACTTTAAATGCAATCAAAAAAGAATCTCCTGAAGCTCATGTTATATTTTTAACCCCAGTAGCCAAACCATTCAAACAGACAGATGCCAAACGGCTAGCAAAGATAAATCATATCATATTAGTGAGTGGACGATATGAGGGGATAGATGAGAGAGTGATAGAGGAGCATGCAGATGAGCTATTTTCTGTAGGAGACTTTATCCTTACAGGTGGAGAATTGCCATCTATGATAGTGTGTGACGCTATCAGTCGCAATGTATATGGGGTACTTGGTAACAGTGCTTCGTTAGCTATAGAGAGCTTTGAAGATGAGCTTCTGGAGGCTCCTTCGTTTACTAAGCCAACAGTATATAAAGATATTGCAGTGGTTTCAGAGTTTTTAAAGGGAAATCATAGTAAAATCGCAGACTTAAAAAAGCAGATGGCTTTGTCCAAGACAAAGTATTTCAGACCTGACTTATACGCAAAAGCAAAGGCTAACAATGAAAAATAAATATATAGAAAGCTTCGAGAAAGCACAATTAGAGGGTAAAGAAGTTCCTCAGTTTAGAGCAGGAGACACTGTCCGTGTAGCTGTAACTATCAAAGAGGGAAGCAAAACTAGAGTTCAGAACTTTGAGGGTGTATGTATCGCTATTCGTGGAGAAGGCGTAGGCAGAACTTTCAATGTGAGAAAAATCGGTGCCAACTCTGTTGGTGTTGAGAGAATATTCCCACTATACTCAGATAGTATTGATAGCATTGAAGTACTAAGACGCGGTCGTGTTAGAAGAGCTAAGTTGTTCTATCTTAGAGATAGAAAAGGTAAATCTGCACGTATCAAAGAGCTACGAAGAAAGTAATCTTTTTTCCTGCTTTGCAGCATTTTCGGCTAAATGGGATTTGTTCCGTTTGGTCACTTACTATCAGTAAGTTCCCGCTCTACACAACCTCATTTACCCAAAACTACAACAAATCAGAAAAATCATTACTCTCTTATATCAAGTATCTATTTTTTAAAGGCTAAATTTGTCAATCATAACAAAAATACTTAATAAATTTATCATGCTACTACAGCTCATACTTGTAGTCATCTTCATAGTATTTGAAGAGATTATATGGGAGGGGTTTGCTAAACCTATCTATGTATATATACATCAACTCCGTATTCTCCAGAGTATTGAGAAGAGCCTGCAAGCAGTAAATCGTTATATAGTATTGGCTATATTCATGGTGCTGCTTATTGGTGTTGAAGTAGCTGGTTTGATTGCTGGTGTGATGGCAGTGAGAGGGATGATGATTGGGGCTATATTGTTGTATGCTCTAAAGATCCCTATAGCTGCTTTTACATTCTGGCTATTTAGGGTGACTGATGAGAAGCTACTCTCTTTTGATTGGTTTAGATGGAGTTATGAAAAAATATTGGCTCTATTTGACTGGATAAAGTCACGAGAGATATATATAAATACCATCAAAAAAGCAAAAGAGTTAAAGGTACAGATAAAAAAATATATTCTATCCATAAAAGCTAAAT
Organism: Sulfurovum sp.; assembly: GCA_030626265.1. GTDB lineage: Bacteria > Campylobacterota > Campylobacteria > Campylobacterales > Sulfurovaceae > JAAXPZ01. The sequence continues at coordinate 2,338 of DAOUPF010000100.1, read as the reverse complement.
ATTTTACTGGCGATAATGCTATCTCTCGTAGGTTTAAAAAGTTTTATAGTTATATCAAAAATATCATAAAAAAAGACACGGATTAAAACGACCTATTTTTTATAGCTTGGCTAGCTTCTCTATCTAGTGTTCTGGTTTTCATATCTGCTCGTTTGTCATGTAGCTTTTTACCCTTGGCAATAGCGATACTAACTTTGGCATAGTTTTTCTCATTGAAGTATATCATCAGAGGTATAACAGTCAGAGCATCTTTGTGCATCTTTACATATATCTTTTCTAGCTGTTTTTTATGAAGTAGTAGCTTTCTGGGGGTTCTTGTATCGCCACTATAGTTTCTATTGGTTGTCTCTAGGTGCGCTATGTGTAGGTTCATGACGTGTAGCTCACCCTTGATAAATCTACAAAATGAGTCATGCAGGTTGGCTCTTTTTGCACGTAGAGCTTTGACCTCTGAGCCTTGCAGTACAATACCTGCTTCAAACTTCTCTAGTATCTCATAATCATGTCTGGCTTTTTTATTTTGTGCGATTATATTGATAGCCACTGAGTACCTTTGTTAATTAATTTACGGCATTATAACATACTAATTTAATCAAATAAGGGCATAGATGTTAGATGTAAAAGATTATCAGATAAAAGAGCTCAAAAAGCGTATATTTATAAGCAATTTAAAAGCATGGATAATTGGTGTTATACTTATAGCAGAGATAGTTTTCATAGGTGCATATTTTGCAAAATCAGGACTGTTTGGTGATACCACTGTAACAGTTGGTAAAAAGGTGGCAGTTGTACGATACAACAAACAGGTCACAGAAGAGTTTACAACCAAAATCATGGAGAAGATGGACTTGATTCGTAAGGACAAATCCTATAAAGCAGTACTATTTATCATGGGTTCTCCTGGTGGCTCTCCAACAGCTAGCGAAGAGCTATCGGAGTATTTATCTGATTATCAAAAAGATAAAAATGTCACAATGTATATAGAGTCTATAGCAGCTAGTGGTGGATACTATATAGCCTCAGCTGTCCGTCCACTCATAGCAAATAAGAATGCCATAGTAGGATCCATTGGAGTTATTATGCCTCACTACAATATGGGTGAGCTTGCTAAAAAAGTAGGTGTAGAAGAGGACTACCTAGCAGCTGGTAAGTTTAAAAAGCCTATATCTATGTTTGAAGCGATTGATGATGATAACAGAGAGTATATGACCAAGCATCTACTCAAACCTACCTATGACAACTTTGTCAATGCAGTAGCTAAGAATAGAGGATTGAAAAGAGAGGATATACTTCCATTTGCAGAGGGTAAAATATATATTGCAAATGCCCCAGAAATTAAAGGAGTACTTATAGATGAGATTTCATCACTCTATCGTGTAAAAGCAAAGATGAGAAAAGAGCTAGGAGAGGATAAACTAGTATTTGTCAAAGTAGAGACAGAGAAAAAGTATCCATTCCTACCAGAGATAAAAGTTGACCTCAATTTACAGGAGCTACTAGGGCAGCTCAAGATGCAGTAGTTAGGGATATTTATGTTTAAATATCTCTATTATGTTGTGGCTCTAATCATATATATCTTAGGGTTACCGCTCATGTTTATAAAGATGCGAAAACCAAGATATATAGAGACAATCCCTGCAAGGTTTTTTTATAGGAATAATCCAAAACTACCTGCTGACAAGGTTTGGTTTCATGCTAACTCTTTAGGAGAGGTCAAAGGGTTAGTAGGTATTACAGAGCAGTTTGAAAAAAATGACCTCTGTATCAGTGTAGCTACCAACACTGGATATAAGCAAGCACATGAGATGGCTAGTAATGTACGATATCTACCTTTTGAGATTTTTTTGCCATTTTGGGTAGTGAAGCAGAAGATTTTAGTAGTCACAGAAGCTGAGCTTTGGTATATGCTTTTTTATATGGCAAAAAACAAGGGTACTCCTACCTTTATGATCAATGCCAGAGTAAACTCTAAAAAGTATGAAAAGTATAAAAAGTTTGCTTGGCTTTATAAGAGAATCTTTAAAAATATAGATAAAGTATATGCACAAAGAGAGTTAGATAAAACTAGACTAGAGGAGTTTGGAGCTAAAAATGTATCTGTGACAGGTAATATCAAGCTAGTAAATATGCCCCAAGTCACCAAGGAACTCAAAAAGCCAGAAGGTATGATGATAGTAGCAGCGAGTACTCATAGGACTGACAAAGAGGAAGAGAAGCTAATTCTAGGTGCTTGGGATAGAACTCAAGGGCGACTAGTGATAGTCCCCAGACATCCTGAGAGATTTGATGAAGTTGATGAGCTGATAGAGGAGTATATAGAAGAGAACCAGCTTGATTT
>DAOUPF010000470.1 GCA_030626265.1 Sulfurovum sp. | reverse complement strand
CATACAGGCTCTACCCATCGCCTCTTCGTTTACTGTCATATCCGCTATCATCTCATTGAGTACTTGCAATGACAGTAGTGCTGTTCGTACAGAGTCAAATACACCCTCTTTGTCCTCTTGCATATCTTTGTTGTAGGCTAGAGGGAGTCCTTTCATAACAGTCAGGAGTGATACTAGATTGCCGTTGACTCGTCCTGTTTTTCCTCGGAGAAGCTCTGGGATATCTGGGTTTTTCTTTTGTGGCATGATGGAACTGCCTGTGGCATGGGCATCAGATAGTGTGATCCATCGAAACTCACTAGCAGACCAGAGGATGAGTTCCTCACTCAGGCGACTTATATGCATCATCATCGTAGAGATATTGAACAGTATCTCTAATGCGAAGTCACGGTCACTAACTGTATCTAAGCAGTTGAGCGTGGGAGCTGTGAAGCCTAGCTTGTCAGAGGTGATCTGTCGAGATATATTGTGTGGGGTTCCTGCTAGGGCGGCACATCCTATGGGAGAGTAGTTGTTACGCTCGTATGAACTGATGAACCTCCCATAGTCTCGCTTGAACATACTTGCATATGCCAGCATATGATAGCCGAAGTTTATAGGCTGTGCGTGTTGTAGATGTGTCATACCTGGTAGCATCACCTCAGCATTTTTCTCAGCTATATCTACAAATGTTATTATATTCTCTAGTAGTAGATCTGCTATGGCTCTGGTGTTGTTTTGGACATATAGGCGAAAATCTAGGGCTACTTGATCATTGCGACTTCTAGCTGTGTGTAGTCGTTTGCCTGCATCTCCTATCTTGGCTGTGAGTCTGCCCTCAACTGCCATATGGATATCCTCATCATCACCATCTAGAGTAAACTCACCTCTGTCTATCTCTCCTAGTATCTCATACAGTCCACCCTCTATCTGCTCATAGTCATCTTTGGAGATAATCCCCTGCTCGGATAGCATATAAGCATGAGCTCTAGAGCCCTCTATATCTTCACGATAAAGTACTTTGTCAAAAGGCAATGAGTTGTTGAGATCTTGGAGTAATTGGGAGCTTGTTTGTGATATTCTGGCTGATGCTATTTTTTTGGACATGATTGTTTCCTATTTATCTAGGAAGTGAAGACTTTAGTCTCACCATGATTTGAAATAATACTGAAAAGATACTATATTATACAAATATATAGGTGGGACTGAAGTCTCCACTTCCTTT
>DAOUPF010000202.1 GCA_030626265.1 Sulfurovum sp. | reverse complement strand
CAGCAGATATTCTAGCATCTCTTACTTTTGGAACTGTAAAGAATCTCACTATTACATGTGGAAGTCCAGCAGTACCAGCCATAAGAACAACTGTAAGCATAAACATATTGAATATATTTCCTGGCTCCGTATAGTTGTTGAATCCTAGGTCATTGACTGCTTGGTCTAATGCGTGCATCAGATACGTACCCTCTGGTATGACCTTAACTCCATTACTAAACTCAAATGTAGTTTGAGCAAAGATACCAAGCTGTGGCAAGAATGTATCAGTCACCTGAAGAGACAAGAATACAGCAGGAACAGTAAATGCAAAAATCATAACTACATACTGTGCAACCTGCGTATATGTAATACCTTTCATTCCACCAAGAACTGAATAGATAAATACAATACCCATACCAAGCATTACGCCGGTGTTAACATCAACTTGTAAGAATCTTGAAAATACGATTCCAACACCCCTCATCTGACCTGCAACATATGTAAATGATATAAATATAACAGCGATTACTGCCACTGTACGAGCTAAGTCAGAGTAGTATCTATCACCGACAAAATCAGGTACAGTAAACTTACCAAACTTTCTCAAATAGGGAGCCAGTAGCATCGCTAGTAGAACATATCCACCAGTCCAACCCATGAGGTATGCACCACCATCACTACCTTTAAAAGCGATAATACCAGCAAGAGAGATAAATGACGCTGCACTCATCCAATCTGCGGCTGTCGCCATACCATTGGCTATCGGTGGTACTCCACCTCCAGCTACATAAAACTCTTTTGTAGAACCTGCTCTAGCCCAAATCGCTATCCCTATATAGGTGGCAAAAGAGAGACCAACAAATATATAAATTAAACTTTGTAATTCCATAATATCCCTTTCCTACTCATCTACGCCGTATTTTTCATCAATCTTTTGCATTTTGAATACATAAATAAATATTAGTATTACAAATGCGTAGATTGAACCTTGTTGTGCAAACCAAAAACCTAGTTTGACCCCGCTTATCTCTATAGCATTTAACTGCTCGATAAATAGCACCCCACAACCAAGTGAAACTATAAACCAAACAACTAAAAGCGACAGTATCGTAGAGATATTCTCTTTCCAATACGCTTGTGCTTTATCAGCATCCATATGAACTCCTTCAATTTTATTCTTAGATATGATATGTTATATGAATAGCAAAACTGTAGCATTTGAAAATAATTTGTTAGCTTACTTTATAATAAAAAGTTATGTGAGTAGTTTGGTTACACATTTTGTATATATCTGATTACTTTATACCCCAAACCTTTGTGATTTTGTACAAAGTCCTCTTTTAGTACTTTTCGTAGGCGACTTATCTCTGTTCTCATAGTAGCATCAGAGACTATATCAGCACCCCAAACATACTCTTGCAGGATATCAAAATTGACAATAGTATCTATATTTTGACATAGGCATTGTATGATATTTGACTGCTTTTTTGTGAGTATATGCTCCTCTTTATTGAAGAAGAGTCTATTGTCATCTTTGGAGTAGCTATAGTTCTCTGTTAGCATGATATGCTGTCTCTTGCTATCTTTGACATCTTTGGATATCTTTTGCACTCTAAGTCCTAGCTCTTGTAGATGAAATGGCTTTTTGATATAGTCAGCAGCTCCCAGATGAAATGCCTTTGTGATACTCTCTATATCAATCAATGCTGATATAAATATCACTGGAGTATGACACTGAGTATCTTTGATATACTCAAACAGATCTAGACCATTTAGAGAAGGTACATTGATATCAAATATCATTAAGTCATACTGCTGTTCATCAAAAGACTCTTTCGCCTTCTCTCCATTGCTAAAAGCACAACATAGATGACCTAAAGTCTCTAGATACTCCACTATAGAGCTCTGCAACATCAATTCATCTTCAAGTAGTAATATTTTCATTTTTCTCCAACCCAAAAGAGTATACAAACTTTGTAACTCTATCTTTAGATGTTACTTTTATATCTACATCATTATCTCCACAAATCTCTTTGATAATATTTAAACCCAACCCAAATCCACCTCGTGCCTCATCTTCTCTATAAAATCTCTTGAAAAGTTTATCAGTATTTTTAATATCATCTCCACTATTTTCTATACTTAAGACTATAGTATTTTTCTTTATTTTCAAAACTATATTTACGCATGTGTCCTGATAGCTATATTTGATAGCATTAGATAGTGAATTGTCACATATCCTCTGTAGCTGTGTTTCATTGAAGTCTATATATACATTTTCTTCTATCTCATGATTAATCTCTATATGATTTCCGCTTGCTATCTCATCAAAGAAATCAATCCTAGCAGACAAGAATTGAGAGAAATTTATCTGCTCTTTTGGATACTCTATTCTGTCTTTTTTTACTAAGTATGCCAAATCATTATAGATATTATGTATGATTTTTGAGCCAGCTTCTATCTTGGATAGGTATCTATTGTCCTCTACTTTTAGTTTAAATAGGTCTATATTGGTAATGATGATACTCAGAGGTGTATTTATCTCATGTATGGCATTTTTGATGAATTTATCTTGATCTTTGAACAGTTTAAGTGCAAACTTTTCTGATTTTTTGAGTTTTATTGTTCTTGAATCAACTTTATCTTCTAGTTTTGTATTTAGCTCTCTTAGTTCATTTATCATGAGATTTATATTGAGGGCTATCTGCTTGAACTCTTTGAATGTTAGACTATCTATATCTATAGTATTATAAGATGCTGATACATTTCTCAGGGTATCTTGTATCCTTTGTATATCTTTTGAGATAAGATGAGTAAAGTACCTTGAGACTATGATACTACTAAGAAATAGAATAAATGCAAATATAGAGATTTGGATTATATACTTTAGAATTTTTTGTAAGTATTGCTCTTTTTTATTTTTTATTACATTCTCTATATCATCTAGATAAACCCCACTACCTATCATCCAGTTCCATGGTCTATAGGAGCTAGCATATGATATCTTGTTGGTTAGAACATTTGTGATAGGTTTGTTCCATACATAGGTGACAAAACCTCCACTATCTTGCTTGGAGATATCTATCAGCTCTTTGATGACTAGCTTACCATTTGGATCTGTAAAGTCTATTAGATTTTTACCAGCATTATGTTTGAGTATAGGGTCAGCTATATTTATACCCTCAAAGGTATAGATAAATATATATCCGCTACCGTTTCTTATATCACGCATATGCTCAATGGTCTCTACTATCTCATCTTGTAGGACTTTTAAATCACTATTTTTATCTGCTGTTTTATGTTTGTGTATGATATATCTAAGAGCTCTTTGAGTCTCATCACGGATAAGCTTTTTTTGAGATTTTATATAGTTCTGCTCTAGCTCTACAAGCTCTTCTTTGTGTTCATTATAAGTAGTCAAAAAAAGCATCAAAGTTATAAATATAGTGATAATAGCCGTAGAGATTATAGTGATTTTAGTTACTTGATTGATACTTTTATTTTTAAATATATTTTTCAACTATACATACACCTTGTCACAAGAAAGAAGGGAAATGAAGAAGGGAAGAAGGGGTCAGGTGATGCCAATGTCATAATCTTGTCCTCCCTATAATCCTCTGAATGGTTGCTTGGTTTAATCCCAATACTTTAGCAATCATATGCTGAGAATAGCCTTGTTTGTATGCTTTGAGGATAAGTATATTTCTCTCTTTTT
>DAOUPF010000326.1 GCA_030626265.1 Sulfurovum sp. | reverse complement strand
TGACAACTATGCAGACAAGATGAAAGAGATTGGTGTACGAATATATGTTCGTCGTGGTGGGCCAATCTATGAAAAAGGACTCAAGGATATCCAAGCAGCTGCGGATAGACTAGGGATTTATATTGAGGTTTATGGTCCAGATACGCACATGACTGATATTATCAGAATGGCACTAGAAAAGTAAGGGGAAGAGATGGCACAATTATTTACAAAAGACACACAAGCAATTTTTTGGAACAATAACAAATCAGCAATCCAAAGAATGCTTGATTATGATTATACAATACAGAGAGAGACTCCTTCAGTTGCAGCAATCGTTGCTCCAACTAGTAACAATAAGTTTGATAAGTTTTTCTTTGGTCCAGATGAGGTTATGATCCCATTATACAAGACTACAGCAGAGGCTAAAGAGGCACAACCTCAAGCTGATGTACTCTTGAATTTTGCATCATTTAGAACAGCATATGATGTTACTATGGAGGCACTAGAACTAGGTGGTTTTAGTACTATTATGATTACAGCAGAAGGTATACCAGAAAGACTAGCTCGTGGTATGAATGAGAATGCAAGAGCTAAAAATGTTACTGTTATTGGGCCAGCTACTGTTGGTGGTATCTCTCCAGGAGCATTCAAGATAGCAAATGTTGGTGGTACTATAGACAATATCATAAACTCAAAACTACACCGTGCAGGTTCTTGTGGACTAGTTACAAGATCTGGTGGATTGTTCAACGAACTAGCTAATATCATCGCGATCAATGCAGATGGTATTGCAGAGGGTGTTGCTATCGGTGGAGATAGATTTGTTGGATCAGTATTTATTGACAATCTACTCAGACTAGAAAATAACCCAGAAGTAAAATACATGATACTTCTAGGTGAAGTTGGTGGTTCAGAAGAGTACAAAGTAATCGAAGCTATCAAAGAAGGTAAGCTTACTAAGCCAATTATCGCTTGGTGTATAGGTACTATTGCTAAACATTATGATTCTGGTGTACAGTTTGGTCATGCAGGAGCATCTGCTAATGATGAGAGAGAGACAGCAGAGTCTAAAAACAAAGCTATGGCAGAAGCAGGAATGCATGTTCCAGAATCATTCAATGATCTTCCAGCTACTATAGCAAGAGTATTTAGTAGTTTAAATATCGATCCAATAGCTGAACCAGCTATGAATACAGTTCCAAAAGTAAGAAGAAGCAAGCAGTTCATCTGTACAATTTCTGATGACAGAGGCGAAGAGTGTACATATGCTGGATTCCCAATCTCAAGTGTTGCAACACCAGAGACAGGAAAAGGAATCGGTGATGTTATTTCACTTCTATGGTTCAAAAAACAGTATCCAAAATGGGCAACAGAGTTTATAGAAACAGTTCTAAAAACAGTTGCAGACCATGGACCAGCAGTATCTGGTGCACATAATGCAAAAGTAACAGCAAGAGCTGGCAAATCAGTTGTAGAAGCACTAGTAACTGGTCTTCTTACTATTGGACCTAGATTTGGTGGTGCGATTGATGGAGCTGCTGAACACTTCAAGTATGCAGATGACAATGGTCTTACACCAAAAGAGTTCTTAGGTCACATGAAGAAGAAAGGTATACCAATCCCAGGTATTGGACATAGAATCAAATCTTTGAAAAATCCAGATCTTAGAGTTACAGGTCTTATGGATTTTGCATCAGAGCATTTCCCTGCTACACCACTTCTTGATTATGCGAGAACAGTAGAAGCATTAACAACATCTAAAAAAGAGAACTTGATTCTCAATGTTGATGGAACTATTGGTATCCTTATGGTAGACATGTGGAGAGCACTAGGATATTGTGAAGATGAGATTAATGAGTTTATCCAAAGTGGTACACTCAATGCATTCTTTATAGTTGGTCGTAGTATCGGTTTCATAGGTCATGTACTTGATGAGAAGAGACTTGCTATGCCTATGTATCGTCACCCTATGGATGATGTTCTTTATGATGTACAAATGGCAGAAAAGATATAGATTTTCTTAAATTTTAACATCGCTGACTAAACAGGTTTTACCTGTTTAGTCATACCCCTCCTGCCTCTTTATAAAATATAATAATCTACCCATACATACTTATAAACATACTCTCACGCTAGAAGCAAAAGAGAGTTCAGTAATAGAAAATATTATTATAATATATGGGGGAGATTTGGAAGCTTCATTATTAAGCAGTGAGATGTTATTTTCCTCCAAAGAGGCACAACGATATATTTGAGAAAAACAAGCAATGTAAAATATATAGCAAGTTTTAAGTTTAATTAGCATATATAATGTAAGTAAAAAAAGAATTTCAACAAATTTGCACTATTTGACAAAAAACCCTTGACAAATGTTAACTTCGGTGCTATAATACGCGTCCACAAACACAGAGACCTTGAGTTAAGAGTCTTGATTAAGTGAGTGTGAATCGAGA
>DAOUPF010000356.1 GCA_030626265.1 Sulfurovum sp. | reverse complement strand
ATTCTCAATGGCAATAGCACTTAAAACTTATTTCCAAAAGATTGCAGACCCCAAAGATATATCAAGTGCAAGTGCTGTCAGTTTTACTATCAATCATATAGCAGCTGTTGTATTGCCAGTGATACTTGGGTCAGTTTGGCTTTATTCGCCACCTCTTGTGTTTATAGTGGGCTCTTTGATTGCACTTGGCTCTTTTGCATTGGCACTTTTGATACCATCATCACCACGACAAGGTTATGAGACTATATTGGTAAAAAGAGATAGCCTCTAGCTTATCATATCTATATATAAGTTCTCAACTTTTATCCTAGCCCATTCATGCTCTAGTTTTCTTAGGAATATCAGGCATGATTTTACTGATGGGTCATAATTGAAGCAGTTTATATTTATCCTGGCGCCCAGTTCATCCCAGCCATAGTTATCTACTAGTGCATTTATGATTTTTTCTAAGGTCATACCGTGTAGAGGGTTTGTTTGTTTTTCCATAATTTCTCTTTAGTTATATTTTTCTTCCTGTTTGTAAAAAGTGAACCCAATTCATATGGTTTCTATTTTTTGACTCTTGAGCTGCTCTTTGTACATCATAAGAGACTTTCATATGCTGTACTATCCATCCCATATCACTCTTTTCTATGATTGAATATGATGCATGAGGTGTGAAGTTTTCCATGGAGTGTAGGACTGGAGTATCATCAGTATAGGCTGGAAGTCCTACACTTCCTGGGTTGACAACTAGCTGTCCAGTGCCAAGAGTGATGGTCCGAGGTATATGTGTATGTCCACAACAGATTAGCTGTGATTTTTGTCCATTAAGCAGCCTGATAATCTCATCATCTGAACGCAAGATAGGATAGCCTAGTTTCACATCTTCTAGTAAATATGTTAAATCACAAGTTGGTGTACCATGACAGATATACATATCCTCTGATTGCTTGGCAAAGTCTAGAGATTTGAGCCACTCTATAGCTTCAGTATCAAGATCATCCAAAATAAACTGCAATATAGGATTTGAATCAATTTCACTATCAGTTGCTTCAAATATCTGGCGATCTTGATTGCCACTAATTGTTATAAAGTTATGTTCCATCAGTAGCTCATATGTAGCCTTTGGTGCGATAGAACCATATAAAATATCCCCAAGATTAATAACCATATCAAGTTGATGATTTTGTATATCTGCAATGACTGCTTCAAGGGCAAAAACATTGCTATGAATATCTGAAATAAGTGCAATTTTCATGTCTATCCTTTGCAGTGCAAATAACTTACGATATAATAGCACAAAAACTCCCCATACATGGATATATAAATGATACAACTAACAAACCTCACCAAAAGTTTTGGTGGACAGACACTTTTTCGTGATATTAACCTAAAGCTTGCTTCCAATCAAAAGATAGGATTTGTAGGACGAAATGGCTCTGGAAAATCTACACTATTTAAAATCATACTAGGTGAAGAGGATCATGATAGCGGTGATGTGAGTATCCCCAAAAACTATATGATAGGCACACTCAAACAGCACTTGGTATTTACAGAACCTACTGTACGGGAAGAGTGTTCTTTGGTGCTTCCTGAAGATGAGCAGTGGAACTTTTATAAGATAGAGAAGATTCTATTTGGGCTTGGCTTTACTATAGAGGATTTAGAAAAAGATCCTATGAGCTTCTCTGGTGGTTATCAGATACGCATAAATCTAGCCAAACTACTAGCAACTGAGCCAAATATGCTACTGCTTGATGAGCCTACCAACTACCTAGATATTCTCTCCTTACGATGGCTTAGGAGATTTATTCGTGAGTTTGATGGTGAAGTGATACTCATCACGCATGATCGTGACTTTATGGACTCAGTGACCACACATACCATGGGGATACAACGCAAGGCACTCCGACTAGTACAAGGAGATAGCTACAAGTACTACTCAACGCTAGATATGGAGGATGAGACTTACGAGAAGACCAAAGCCAATCAAGACAAAAAGAGAAAAGAGCTAGAGGAGTTCATAGCTAGAAATAAAGCTAGAGCATCCACCGCAGCCCTAGCACAATCCAAAGTTAAAGAGCTAGAAAAGATGGATGATATGGGAGAGCTAGAGAGTGATGCTAACTTGTCTTTCAAATTCAACTATCAAGATACACCGGCAAAAGTTAT
>DAOUPF010000306.1 GCA_030626265.1 Sulfurovum sp. | reverse complement strand
GATAGGCTCGTGGATCGAGCAGACAATAATGAAACGAAATATTTATACTTCATTTATCTGTCATTTTCTCGTAAATAGTTAACGAAATATGTAATAGAATTATACTTCTCAAAGGAGAGCACATGATGTCATTTGGTATGGCAAAAAAAGTCGAACACAAGCTAACAAAATATGTAAAAGCTGCTGGTTGAGCTGCCAAATTGGCTCCGGGTGAGCTAGACAAAGTAATAGGCAAACTAAACTGTAGCAATGAGAACCTGATAGTAGGTATAGAAGGCAATGAAGATGCAACGGTGTACAAGATAGATGATACTAGAGCACTAGTACAAACTGTAGATCTCATCACTCCTGTAGTAGATGATCCATATCTCTATGGGCAGATAGCAGCTGCAAATTCTCTGAGTGATATATTTGCTATGGGTGCAGATGTGATAACAGCTATGAATATCATGGGCTTTGATGGTGCAAATCATCCCAAAGAGGTACTCGGTGAGATACTAGCAGGTGGACAGAGCAAGATAGCAGAGTGTGGTGGAGTGATAGCAGGTGGACATACGATAGAGACACCAGAGATGCTCTATGGACTGAGTGTCAGTGGATTTATCCATCCAGAACATATATATAGGAACAATACACCTAGAGTAGGAGACTTGCTCATACTCACCAAACCTCTAGGTATGGGTGTTCTAACAACAGCTATCAAGGGTGATAAGCTAGAAAAAAGTGCTATACCAAAGGTAGCTAACATCCTAGCTCAGCTCAATCAAAAAGCTTCACAGATTATGAGGCTGTTTGATGTGAGTGCATGTACAGACATCACTGGTTTTGGGCTGGCAGGTCACGCATATGAGATGAGTGCAGGGCGATATAGTATGCAGTTTGATTATGACTCTATACCAATACTATCAGAAGCTATACCTCTATCATTGCAAGGGGTCGTTCCTGGTGGCTCACATAAGAACAGAGCATATTTAGAATCCAAGACACTATTTGGGCTTGACGGGGTGGATGATATACTATTTTATGATGCTCAGACCTCAGGAGGACTGCTCATGGCTGTATCTCCAGCAGATGCATTTACCTTGCCAAAAAGATTGATAGATGAGGGGTATGAGTATACGGCTGTTATAGGAGAAGTTCTACCTCTACAAGAGAAGTCATTGATTGTAAGATAAATTGGCGAGAAGGCGAAGGAATCGAACCTCCCTTTAGACGGTCAACCGCCCAAACACACGGGTTTGAAGCCCGGGGTGCCCACCAGGGTCACATGCCCCCCAAATTATATAGAAGATATTGTATCTAAATATTAGAGAAATAGAAATTAAACTTTAGAGCTTATCCCAATCCTAGTAGCAGTTAAAAATAGATACTCACGACCAGTAACAGTGACTCTAAATTTATGTTGCTGTAGATACTTTTTTATCCAGTATATGTCTTTGATGACTAGTGACATCTCAGGGTAGGGGTAGTTGGGGGCTTTTGCTCCGTATATGAGCTCTCCATCACTCCATCTAGAGTTTGGAAATCCAAATATAATAGCACCATCTTTTGTGAGATACTCTTGGACTAGGGACATGACTAGAGGCTTGGTCTCTATACCTGGGCTTTGTAGTGTACCTATAGATATGATTAGATCGTGCTTTCCAAGGTCTAGACTGTTTAGCTTGTTGATATCATGGCAGATTAGATTTATATTTGGATATGCTAGTGACTGCTTTGCATACTCTATGGCAGAGGCAGAGTAGTCTATACCTGTGAATGTAATACTTTCAAATATATCTATAGAGAGGTAGTTTTTGATAGCCATAAACTCATCTGCTCTATTTATACCCAAATCCAAGACCTGTTTTCTCTTCTCTATTTTGACTGACTCTAGTGCCTTGTGGTATGCCCAGATAAAAGTAGGTTCCTCTAGCTTGTTGATTCGTGCAAAGATAGAGCTATCGCCATACTTCTCTGTCATCTCATTGGTATGGTTTTGATGAAATGAATCTATAGTATTTAATTTCTGGTATCTTATGATTATAGTATGTTTGGAGTTGGCTATTGGCAGGAGTATACGACAGCTCAAAAGCTCTGCTAGAGAGCTCCATGCTTTGATGCTATGGTGTATATAGTCTTTGCCATCTAGCTCTACAGTCTCACCAGCATATAGACCTATACCCATATCAGGATTTAGTACTTCAAATTCAAATATACCACTATCCTCTATCTTGGCTAGCTCTCTTTTGGCTATGGTGATGATCTCGGGCATAGAGCATTGAGTAAGATCAAAAAGCACTTGGTTTCTCATATACTTTTTGATGAAGTGTCAGCTCATATACCCACTGTTGTAGATCAAGCATATCCTCATATATACCAAAGCTTTTGTCTACTATAGCACTACTATGGAATGTTTTATTAGGCTTAGATATCACATATGCAAACATGGAGCGATGCAGAGATAGATAGGCATGATTCATCTTTTCATTAAAGCCAGTAGGGTATCTCTTGTAGTGTGGCTCTGGTATGGAGTAGCCTTTTGATTTGAGCTGGGTTAGTATCTGGTGTAGCTCATCTCTACGTTGAAGATTCTTGATATAGTCACGATATGCAGAGAGTAGAGGTGGCTTGAAGT
>DAOUPF010000113.1 GCA_030626265.1 Sulfurovum sp. | reverse complement strand
TATTTTACTTGAAAATATTATATTTGAAGAGGTAAATAAATATTTATGTAAAAATAATTATGATTTAAATATTTTTAAAAGAAATATAGAATTAGATATTAAAACATTAATAGCAGCTCAAAATTCTATCATAGAAAGACCTAAAATACTAAAGCCTTCTAAAGTTGAAGAGGGTTTTAAATTAAATTTAGAAAATGAAAATGAAAATGAATTCATTCAGATTGCAAGATTTGAAAATGAAATGATAGCATCTTCAAGTGGATGGGGTAGAAAAGGACAAACGATAGTATGTGAAGGCTTAAGTATTTTTGGAGAAGAAAAACCATTATTTGTAGGTTTACCTTCATCATTAATTTGGCATGATGCTTTTTATCATCAAGACTATCCATTTATTATTGGTTGGGTAAGAGAATTTAATACGATTGAGTCTAATAATACTTTATGGATTGATAGTTTATTGCTACATAATTTAGGTCTAAAGTTAGATGATTTTAATAATGGTCTTAGAGCTTTAAATGAAGATGATGAGATTGTGTTGGAGTTTAGACAATGGAGAAGTAGTTTAATTGGAAATGGTTCTTCATTTGTTGGACAAGATTCTAATATTGCTCAATTTGAGGGGTGTGGTTTACTGCTTAGAGAAGATTATTATGAACAATTGAAAGTTATAATTCCTGATATGAAGTTTTATAGTGAGAAATTGGAGTTGAAGTTATGAAGCAAAATATAAAAACCCTAACTATCCACCTAACCCAAACAAAAACCCAAAAAGTAGGCACCCTAGCCATAAAAAACAAAAAAATCTACTTCGAATACGACAAAGCATTCCTAAAAACAGGCATAGAACTCTCACCCTACAAACTCCCACTAAAAGCTGGACTCTTTGTCTGTGAAGATGATACCTTTGAGGGGTTATGGGGACTCTTTAATGATTCGTTGCCCGATGGTTGGGGACGGTTGCTTATGGATAGGCATTTGATGGGCTTGGGTGTAAACCCTAATAGCTTAACTCCGTTAGATAGATTGGCTTATGTAGGCAACTATGGCATGGGGGCTTTGAGTTATGAACCTGAAAAAGAGGTGTTAGATTTAGGACTTGATGAGATAGTCTTAGACGACTTGGCAGAAAGTTCGGAAAAGATTTTAGAAGGCAGTGCCGATAGCATGGTAGATGAACTCTTGGCTCTAGGAGGTTCATCGGGTGGGGCAAGACCAAAGGTATTGGTACAGTTGAGTCATGACCATAAACAGATAGTTCATGGAAAACAGAAACTAAAAGAGGGCTTTTCACATTACATGGTAAAGTTTGCTTCATCACTTGACAGTAGAGAGATAGGGGCGATAGAATATGCCTATTCACTCATGGTAAAAGAAGCAGGATTAGAGATGCCTTGTACCGTGTTGCTAGAGGGCAAAAAGGGAAGGTACTTTGCGATAGAGCGTTTTGATAGAATAGATGATACTAAAGTGCATATGCATTCAGTTGCAGGACTGACACACAGTGACTTTAGGTTTCCTACTTTGGATTATGATGATTTGCTACGGCTTACTCTACACTTAACCAAAAGCATGGTAGAAGTAGAAAATATGTTTCGACTCGCTTGCTTTAACCTATTTGCACATAACCGTGATGACCATGCTAAAAACTTCTCTTTTTTGATGGATGAGTTAGGAGAGTGGAGACTTTCACCTATGTATGATATAACATTTTCTTACGGGCCTGGTGGTGAGCATAGTACGATGTATTTGGGTGAGGGGAAGAACCCTAGCAAAGAGCATCTACGAAAGTTAGGTAAGAAACATAGCATAAAAGATGTTGAGGACATACTCTCTGAGGTAGAATCCTCTGTACAGAGGTGGAATGAGTTTTCAACATTAGCAGGCGTTTCAGAGAATATGAAAAAAGCAATTTCTAAAGCTTTAAATTAAACCAGAGGATAAAAAATGATAAAAACTATACTCCTAACAGCAGCATTGCTTACCAATATTCTAACTGCCAAAGAGTTATCCCTCACTAACACTCAAGCCAACCAAATAGCCAAGAAGATATGGCTCAATGAGGGGTCAGGTGTCAAATCTAAACTAGTTTGGTGGAACAAAGGCGAAGAGTTTGCCTCTGTAGGTATCGGACATTTTATCTGGTTTACAGCGGATAAACCTATGTGGTTTTGGGAGGCTTTTCCTCCTATGTTGGAGTTCATCACTGCACGAGGAGCCAAGCCACCCAAATGGCTGAAGCCTGATATGCACTGTATATGGGATAGCTATGCTCAGTGGCAATATGCCAAAAAGCACAATACTAAAAAGATGCGAGAGTTGACTGATTTTATGAATAGCACCAAGGGATTGCAGGCTAGATTTATGCTTCACCGCCTCAACTTTTCATTCCCCAAGATACTCAAATATGCTAAAGCTAGAGGGCAAGGAAAAATAGTAGAGCAAAACTACAAAAGATTGCTATATAAATCAAATGGCACTATAGACCCCAAAGGAGCTTATCTCCTCATAGACTATATCAACTTCAAGGGTGATGGCATCAACAAAGGAGAGAGATACCAAGGCAAAGGCTGGGGACTATATCAAGTGCTCACTCACATGGATACAAAAGACTCAAACCCATATCGTGCTTTCTCAAAGTCAGGCAAATTTATACTAGATAGACTCACTAAGATATGCCCACCAAAGAGGAATCTAAAACGCTTTCGTAAAGGTTGGTTCAATAGGATGGATACATATTACAAAGTGAAGTGATACTCCTACATAAATCTCTTTGTCTTACTCGTAGCCTGAGCCTCTAGAGGGTTATCAGGCCAGTAGTGCTTTTTGTACTTCCCTCGTAGCTCTTTTTTTACTTCACTGTAAGTATTCTCCCAAAAGTTTGCAAGGTCTTGAGTGATCTGCATAGGGCGGGAGGCTGGGGATAGTAGGTGTAGTATGAGACTGACTTTGCCATTCAGTATAGTTGGTGTACTCTGTGTACCAAACATCTCTTGTAGTCGTACAGCTAGTATGGGTTGGCTTGGGCTAGAGTAGTCTATGGCTATATGTGAGCCAGAGGCTACTTTGAGTTTGGCAGGAGCTTTGGTGTCTAGGGTTTGAGTTTGAGAGTAGCTTAGCTGTCCTAGCAGTATGTTATATAGGTCTAGTTTTTGACAACCTTTTATAGAGTTTATGTCTTGCAGATATGGGGCTAGCCAGTCATCCATATGAGCCGATAGGTACTCCTGCGAAAAGTCTGGCATACCCTCACTGTGATGGTTCAAGAAGTTCACTCTATCCCTTAGAGAGAGAGCCTTTTTACTCCAGTTTAATACATCTAACCCCAAAACCTCAATCTCCTCTATCAGCAGGTCTGTGACCTCTTGGTCATCTGAGGGCTTGACTAGTCTCTCTTTTAGGACGAGTGCTCCTAGACGTTGTGTACTTCGTGCTTCTACACGTTGCTCTGTATCGTTCCAGTCTAGATCTTCACTCTCCTCTATGTATGATTCTAGGTAGGCTTCTATCTGGACTTGGGTGATGGCGATGGCTTTGTATATGCTAGCATGGGTACTCTTGGCATCTAGGTCTGCTACGACTAAGAATTGTTCTCTACATAGTGGCCCATCGCTGTACATGATAGCACCTTTGCCATTGGATAGCAGGTAGCTGTTGCCTCTTGTAGCTCTGCGTTTGGCTATGCGTTCTGGGTAGGCAAATGCCAAGAGTATGCCCAAAAGCTCTTTGTTCAAGCTATTTTTTTGTTTTGCCTCTATGCGTTTAGCAAGCGACAGTATATAGTGACACTGCTTGATATTTATATTTTTGTCTGGGATATTTACCCTGTTTGCTACATCATGTAGGGCACTTATTCGTTCGTCTAAATCTACATTGTTGTTTGACTTGTTGTATATATCTTTTTCCGTGAGGAGTGAGGCTAGTAGAGACGCTTCATAGCTGACATTTAGCTTTTTGGACTCTATCATCATATGGGCTAGCCTAGGGTGTAGTCCAAAACGGCTCATCTGTTTCCCATGTGGAGTGATGATGCCATGTTTGTCTATAGCACCTAGTTGTATGAGTAAAGTCTTGGCATGGAGTATGGCTGTGCTAGGTGGAGTATCTAGCCATCTGTATGTAGAGGTGTCACTGTCTCCCCATATGGCTAGCTCTAGTACCATCTGAGTGAGGTCTGAGAGCAGTATCTCTGGGGTGTCGTGCTGTTGTAGTATCTTTGACTTGTGCCAGATATGGTAGGCTTTGCCCGCACTGAGCCGTCCTGCTCGTCCTGCTCTTTGGGTAGCAGAGTCTTTTGAGATGAAGCGACGCTCTAGGGCGTTCATCCCAGAAAAAGGGCTAAACAGAGAGACATTTTGCTCTCCTGAGTCTATGACTATTTTGATACCCTCTATCGTGAGAGAAGTTTGTGCGATGTTGGTAGATAGTACTACTTTTCTCATACCTTTTGGTGGTGCTTTAATGGCTCTGTCTTGAGCCTCTTTGCTGAGATTTCCGTAGAGTGTAGAGATATAGGTATCTTTGAGTGGGGTATCACCCAGTAGCCTCTCTATCTCCTTGATTTGCCGTACACCTGCTAGAAATACCAGTATATTCCCCTCATCCCTTTCCAAACATTTGAGTATAAGTCTATGTATATAAAAAGTCAACTCTCTACGGCTAGGTTGAGGTGTAGATACATCTAGGTAGTGACGCTCTACAGGGTAGGCTCGTCCCTCACTCTGGATGATGGGGGCATCTAGTATCTCTGAGATGGCAGTGGTATTGAGTGTAGCAGACATAATCAAAAGTTTTAGCTCTTCTCGTAGAACTGCTTGGGATTCTAGTGCTAGGGCAAGAGAGATATCTGCATGAAGTGATCGTTCATGATACTCATCAAAGATGATGAGTGCTACATCCTCTAGGCTTGGGTCGTGTTGGAGTTTGCGAGTGAGTATCCCCTCTGTGACTATGAGTATACGAGTCTCTGGACTCTGTACGGATTCCATCTTTATCTGATAGCCTATACGCTGTCCTACTCTCTCACCCAAAAGCTCAGCCATACGAGCAGCAGAAGAACGCACAGCGAGACGTCGGGGCTCTAGCATAAGTATCTTCTTTCCCTCTAGCCAAGGCTCATCCAGTAGTGCTATAGGCAGAGCCGTAGTCTTACCCGCACCTGGAGGTGCTTGAAGTACTAGCCGTGTATGGTTATGGAGCTTCTCTTTGACCTCTGGTAAGACATGGGCTATGGGTAGGGTTTGCATATGGGATTATACTGAAATATCTTGGCTATAGGATAATCTATGATTTTATTACAAATAAATGAGTTCTCATTTTTATTTACCTTGTTATACCTACTTATTTTGAGTTATGCTAAAATATGAGTATATAAATAGATAAAGGTTAGATTATGCCAAGAAAAAAAGCTAAAGATACTCCACAGATACATAGAGCAAAAATAGGTTTTAATGATATTGTTGGTCATACGCAGATAAAAGAACGTCTTAGAGCAATCATAAAGATCGTACAAGATCCAAAAAAACTTGAACGTTTT
>DAOUPF010000153.1 GCA_030626265.1 Sulfurovum sp. | reverse complement strand
TTCTAGGACTATACCTTTGGCTGCTAGAAAGCCTTTGCTATCAAAGGACACCTCTTTAGGACGTAGGTATAGTAGCTTTTTATCAGAAAATAGTCTTGCTATATCTTGGCTGAGTACATCCGCATAAAAAAGACTAGGTTGATATATGACTGTGCCACCCAATGACTCTATCTGTTTTTTAGTAGCTCCACCTATGGCGATACATGGGTATTCTTTCCATCTAGGGTCTATCTGGTCTGCACTTTTTACTGCTTGTTTGGAGCTAAACATTAGTGTGTCACATATAGAGAAGTCTATATGTTGGGCACTTAAAGCAAATCTAATCATGGGGAGGTTATTGACTCCATCTCGAGAGGATGGAGATAGTAGATATATGGGTCTTTTATCTTGTGCCATTTAGAGCTGCCTCATTGTTGTGTTCATCATCATATGGGTCATAGTGAGGAGTGATAAGCCATCTCTTCTTACTATCCAATGCCATGATCTTGGCTTCCATATCATCTGATATATCATGAGCTTCACCTAGTAGCATATCTGGACGAAGCACTAGATGAAACTCTACAAAGTTTGTCGTACCGTCAGTACGAGTTTTTAGCCAATGATAGCTAGTGGCTTTGGAGTTTGAAGATATAATCTCACCTATCTTTGCCACCTGCTCACCATCTAGGGCACGGTCTAGTAGTATCTCCACACCCTCTACTATAATCTCATAAGCAGAGTATATGATATAGATACCTATACCTATACCAAACAGAGCATCTATACTATCATACCCCGTTATAGAGACTAGCACTAGAGCTACCAATACTGCTCCATTACTCCAGAGGTCAGTTTGGTAGTGCAAGGCATCTGCTTTGATGACTATATTATCAGTATCTTTGGCTACTCTCAGTAGGTATTTGACTAGAAAGTATGTGACTACTATGGAAAATACCATAGCTATGATAGATGGAGTTAGCAGAGATACAGTTCCATCATTTATGAGCTTATTAAAGCCCTGATAGATGATATAAATTCCTGACACTGTTATCACTGTACCTTCTATCACAGCGGCTATGGCTTGTATCTTGCCTTTACCATACTGGTATGCTTCATCAGGATTCTCTTCTGACTTTTTAATAGCATAGAAGTTAAATACAGATATAGACATATCCAGTAGTGAATCTATAGCCGATGCAAGCACCGCTACAGAACCACTCATGACTCCCAATACAAGCTTAACAACAGTCAGTACAGCAGCAACAGAGGTAGATACAACAGTAGCTTTCTTTTGAGGTGACATAAAATTAAACATATTTAGTATCACTTTCTAGCTATACGACATCTCTTGACATATCGTCTCGTAGACCTTACTCTCTTTTCAGGTATTGCACTTTTGATGCTACTAAAATCATGTAATGCATATATATGTCTGTGTCCTCTGTTTGGTGTTGCTTTTTCTATCTCAACTATACTATATCCATCTCCTGCACAAGTATCATTCATATACTCTGAGCGACAATTATCAGCACTCACTCCTGAAGTCATAAGTACCATAGTTGATGCTACAAAAGCCATTAATGTAATCTTTTTCATAATAAACCACCTTTTATTCTAAATTATCCAAGTAGTATAGCATAATCGCTATACTACAGTGCCTTAGTAGCTAGATTTGTGACTCTAGTAGTAAATGCTGTTTTGTCTTTTAGCTCTAACCCTTCTGATAGTTTCGCAGAGTCAAGAAGTATCCATGATATATCTGCAAACAGACCCTCATCACTCAATCCATCAAGCTTTTTTATCATATCGTGATCTGGATTTATCTCTAGGATTAGAGGAATTTCAGGCATCTCTTGCCCCATCTGAGCAAACATAGCTGCCATGCCTGCCATAGGGTCAGAGCTGTCTTTTAGCACACATGAAGCACTAGTTGTTAGTCTAGTAGAAGTCTTCACCTCTTTTATCTCATCTCCTAGTACCTCTTTGATCTTGTCAGTAAGTGATTTGAACTCTTTACTGATCTCCTCTTTCTCTTCGGCTGTCTTGCTATCAGGTGCGTCTATAGTGGTGATATCTTTTAGTGTCCACTCTTTGTAAGCACCTATCATTGGAGTGACGATAGGATCTACCTCTTTGTCATCCATGATGAGTACCTCTACACTGGCACTCTTGTATGCTTCTAGTAACGGTGAGTTTCGCAGAACTCTCTCCTCTTCACCTGTGATAAAGTATATCTCTTTTTTCTCAGAATCCCCACGGCTGATATAATCATCTAGTGATATAAGCCCATCTTCGCTAGAGCTTTTGTATCTAACTATCTCTAGTAGTGTGTCTTTATTTGTGTGGTCTATGTAGATACCCTCTTTGATGACTCTGTTATACTGTGCTGTGAAAGTCTCTGCGTCTTCACCTTTGAGCTTTTTGATGGCTGTTAGGATTCTTTTGACTGCTCCTTGCTTTATATTTGCTAGTACTCGGTTCTCTTGGAGGATCTCACGAGATACATTTAGAGGTAAATCTTCACTATCTATGATACCTTTGACAAATCTCAAGTATGGAGGTAGTAGCTCCTTCTCATCATCAGTGATAAATACTCGCTTGACGTATAGCTTGACCCCTGGTTGGTAGTCAGCTCTATACATATCCATAGGAGCTACTTTTGGGATATAAAATAGCGTTGTATATTCATTTGCACCCTCTACTTTGTTGTGCAAGTATGCCAATGGCTCATCATCACCATGAGAGATAGTCTTGTAGAACTCATTATAATCTTCACTCTTTAGCTCTGTTTTTGATAGTGTCCAGAGTGCTGTAGCTTCGTTGACCTGCTCTGATTTTTTGACCTTTTTGGTCACTTTATCATCACCCTCACCTGTAGTCTCATCCTCTTCGTAGTTTAGTACTATAGGGTATGGTATATGGTTAGAGTATTTCTTGACGATGCCCTCTACATGCCACTTGCCCAAGAACTCTTTTTCATCATCTTTGAGCTTGATATATATGACTGTACCATGGCTATCTTTGACCACAGGCTTGACCTCATACTCACCAGTACCGTCTGTTGTGAACATATAGGCTTGGTCTTCACCAGCTTTTTTAGAGATGACATCTACTCTCTCTGCTACCATAAATACAGAGTAAAACCCTACTCCAAACTGACCTATAAGATTGCTATCTTTTTTTGCATCACCCGTGAGACTCTCTACAAATGACTTAGTACCAGATTTGGCTATAGTTCCTAGATTGTCCATCAAGTCTGCTTCATTCATACCGATACCATTGTCATTGAATGCTATAGAGTTGTCTGCAGCATCTAATTTGATAGTAATACCACCTTTCCAGTCGTTCTCTTTGAACTTCTCATCTGTGAGTCTGATGTAGTTAAACTTATCTATCGCATCGCTAGAGTTTGAGATAAGCTCTCTGATAAATATCTCTTTGTTTGAGTAAAGAGAATGTGTCATAAGCTTTAGTAGTTGTCCTATTTCTGTCTGAAATTGATGTTTTGCCATTGGTAAATCCTTTTGCATATAATATTGACGCGATTATATCTAAGGAAAATTAATGTTTTCTAAACAGGTTTAGTCAAAGTGACTAAAGTTTGTATTTTATACCCTTTATATCTACTTTCTCATTAGTAAAAGGATCCATGATAGTATCTATCTCATCAAGCTTGTACTTTAGAGGAAATCCAACCTTGGAGCCTTTGGCTGTACTCTCTAAGATATAGTACTTTTTTCCAGCAATCCATAGCCCTTTTGTCTCTGACAGGCTAACATCATCGATAGGAACGATGACAAATATATGCTCTGGAACTAGTACAAAATAAGCCTCAATGCCAAGTGAATGAAGCATAGAGATGAGTAGATTGCTCTTATCATCACAGTCACCAAAGTTTAGCTGTATAGTCTTTTGTGGCGAGTTTCTCTGAAAACGATCTGTCTTGTACGGTATGACACTCACATCATCTAACAGACTCTGAGCTTGACACAGTCTCGTATCACAACCCAAGGTCAAAGTAGAAGCTTTTTCCTCTATCTCTTTGGCTGTAGTCACACGGTTCTCATATATACCATCTGAGACACTTATCTGCCTCTTTTGGACTACAGTGATAGCTTTATATGTGATAAAGATAAATCCTATAAAAGATATGGCTATGACTATGATAGAGAGATTTTTTGAGTTTTTAGATTTCATCTGATACAATCACCCCAAAAACAACATACAAACTCGTATATCATCATAACTCATATCTCCATCTAAAGCATCAAATATAGGTTTTAACCGTACTGTACCATCATCTGAAAAATTCTCTTTTATATTTTTACTTTTTAAACTCTGTACTACATCATCTACACGCTCATAGAGTTGCTTGTCTGGTTTATATTTACTCAGGTCTAGCTCTGGGTTTTCCTCCTTGATTAGAACCAAGTGGTTGACTATAGTGCCCTTAGTCAACCCTCTATTAAGAGCTAGTTTTATGATAGTATCGGACTTTTTTATAAGGTGTTTAGTTTTTGTATGGGTGGGTGTGACATAGGCTGAGTGAGAGGGTTTGCCCTCTTTTATATTTTGTA
>DAOUPF010000318.1 GCA_030626265.1 Sulfurovum sp. | reverse complement strand
GTGACACCTTCACTCTTTAGCTTTCCAGCTCCAGAGACACTTACACAGACAGCAGCTGCCATCATAATTTTAGTTAATTTATTCAACATATATAATCCTTTTAATTATTTAAAGCTATACATAGTTATAAGATATAGCTAGAGGCATTTTATAATAATAGTTTATATATGTCAAGCAATTTGTTGTAATCTTTGCTTTTTTAGCTCCTGAAGTATATTATCTGCCTCTTCAAATAGCTTATACTCCTCTATTTCTATACTCATCATGAGTAAATACTTCTCATAAGTACCCCATAGCATATTGGCTCCGTCCATCTTGCCTCTCTTGACAAGCTCAAAGGCGGTAGCACCATTGATGAAACCTTTGAGAAGTTTGGTGAGTAAATGGTTCTGTTTTTTGTATATCTTCCACTGCTGCTCCATAGTCTCATGAGCCTGTGAAAACTCCTCATCTTTCAGGTTTTGTATAAACTCTATCAGAACCTCTCTCATATATCTACCTCTTTTTATTGAATCTATCTACAAAGCCATGACAGTATGGAGTACTTTTCTTTCTCTCATAGTAGTCTTGATGATAGTCCTCTGCTGCATAAAATGGCTTTGCTGGTAGTATCTGAGTAGCTATTTTATATCCATTTATCTCTAACTCTTTTATCAAACTAGTTACATCTGCTGATTGGGTTTCACTGTTTATAAATACAGCCGAGAGGTACTGGCTTCCTATATCTGGGCCCTGACCATTGGTCTGCTCTGGATCATGTATCTCAAAAAACTTCTTGACTATATTACGATATGTTATTTTAGAAGCATCATAGAGTACCTCAACAGTCTCTAGATGCCCAGTGGTACCCTTGACTACATCATAGTAGTCTGGATTTATTACATGACCACCCATAAAGCCAGAGACTACACTCTCTACTCCATCAAGCTCCTGTAGATAGTGTTCTACACCCCAGAAACATCCACCTGCTAAGTATGCCTTTGATAGATTAGTTGTGGCCTTTTCTGAGCTATCTGATTTTTTGAAAGTCAGGGATACTGAGTTGACACAATGCCTAGTATTCTTATCTGTCATTCTCTCACCTTCAAATACATGACCTAGATGCCCTCCACACGAAGCACATACTATCTCTACACGCCTGCCATCTGCATCAGCTACTCGCTTTACTGCACCATCTATTTCATCATCAAAGCTAGGCCAACCACAATGAGAGTCAAACTTGTCATCAGATTTATATAGGTCTGACCCACAAAGCTTGCAAGAGAACACGCCTTTTTCTTTGATATTTAGCAATGTACCACTGTAAGGCCTCTCTGTGGCTTTGTCGACTATAACTGCTTTTTCAAAATCTGTTAGATTTTTAATCTTTGGCTGAAATGGGGTTAAAATATTTGAATGCATAAATGCTCCTAGTAGTAAAAAAAGTGATAGAAACTTTTTCATAGTAAATTCCTTATGATAAGTTAACAAATATTATCTTAATAAGGTAAATGAATAAATCTATCTAAGGGGATATAGCTCTTCTCCCAATAGTTTAAATTGGGAAGAGCTAAATGGAGAGATGGTTATTTTTGCGGTGTTACATACATGTTTATATATCTACCCTCTTGGTGTGCTGCTTTTTCTAGTACACCTACATCTTCGACCATTGGCCAGATACGATTGAGGACTTCTATTCCTAGCTCAGGAGTAGCCATCTCACGACCTTTTAAGAAAACACGCAGTTTTACATGTTTGCCTTGGCTTAGAAACTCTCTGGCATGTTTGACCTTATAGTTGATGTCATTGTCAGCTATCTTACAAGAGAATTTTACCTCTTTGACATCAATCTTCTTTTGGTTCTTTTTTGCCTCTTTTTTCTTTTTTTCAAGTTGGTATTTATGTTTACCATAGTCCATAATCTTCGCAACAGGAGGCTTGGCATCAGGTGACATCAGCACCAAGTCCAATCCTCTATCTTCAGCAATCTTCATCGCTTCATCACGACTTATGATACCGAACTGCTCACCATCTGCGATGACTCTGAGTTCTCTGTCTCTGATTCGATCATTCATGACCGTATCATCTGCCTTTTTTCTGCCTCTGTTGTTGTTATGGTGTCTACTCAAATTTTTCCTTCTTCTAATTGTTCTCTCAATTGTAGCATAAATTCATCTTCATTTAAATTATACTGCTCTTTTTTGCGTCTATCACGGATAGCTACGCTTCTATTTGTCCCCTCTTCGTCACCTATAATGATGACATATGGTACTCTCTGCTTCTCTGCTGTTCGTATGCGTTTGTTAAGGCTCTCATTTTTGTCATACACTTCACTATCCATTCCAGCCATTGTGAGCTTTTTCTTCAGCTCATAGGCATAAGTGGCATGTGTATCAGCTATAGGCACGAATATCACCTGTGTAGGTGCTATAAAGAATGGAAACTCTCCAGCAAAATGCTCTATAAGAATAGCAATAAATCTCTCAAACGAACCTAGTATCGCACGGTGTATCATCACTGGCTGCTTTCT
>DAOUPF010000203.1 GCA_030626265.1 Sulfurovum sp. | reverse complement strand
CAAGATTATTATTTGGATTTACTGTTTTATCATATAGAGTTAAAATGTTATGTAGTTATAGAATTAAAAAATAGAAAATTTATACCAGAGTTTGCAGGAAAATTAAACTTTTATATATCTGCTGTTGATACATTGCTAAAAAAAGAAAATGACAACCCAACCATTGGGATAATATTATGCAGAGATAAAAATAATATTGAAGTAGAGTTTGCACTAAGAGATATAAATAAACCAATGGGTGTAAGTGAGTTTGAATTAACTGAAATATTACCAGATAATCTTAAAAGTAGTTTACCTACAATTAAAGAGATTGAAGAAGAGTTTAATGAATGAAAACCTAACAATAAACAATTTAACAGCCCAATTCCTAATCTACAAGTCAGACAACCAAGATATAAAAGTAGATGTACTAGTACACGATGAAAATATTTGGCTTACACAAGAACAAATGGCACAGCTTTTTGGTAAAGCAAAATCAACTATAAATGAACATATCAAGAATATATTTAAAGATGAAGAGCTCATAGAATCGCAAGTCATACAGAAATTCGGAATTTCCGAATTTCAGCAAAAAGCACCAAATTATTATAATCTTGATACTATTATCTCAGTTGGATATAGAGTAAAGTCAATCCAAGGTGTAAGGTTTAGACAATGGGCTACTAAAAGGCTGCAAGAGTATATCATCAAAGGCTTTACGATGGATGATGAAAGACTTAAAAATCCCCAACAACCTTTTGGAAAAGATTACTTTAGAGAGCAGTTAGAGCGAATAAGAGATATCCGTTCTAGTGAGAGAAGATTTTATCAGCAAATAACAGATATTTATTCAGAGTGTAGTATTGACTATGATAAAAACTCATCAGCTACAAATGAATTTTTCGCAACAGTTCAGAATAAACTGCATTGGGCAATCACAAAACAAACAGCATCAGAAATAATATATTCAAGAGCAAATCATACAGAGGAGAATATGGGGCTAAGCACTTGGAAAACTGCACCAAATGGGAGAATAAGAAAAACGGATGTTATCATAGCAAAAAATTATTTACAAGAAAAAGAACTAAACACATTAAATAGAATTGTAAGCATGTATCTCGATTATGCAGAAGATCAAGCAGAAAGAAATATCCCAATGACCATGAAAGATTGGAGTCAAAAACTGAATGCTTTTTTACAATTCAATGAACGAGATATTTTGCAAAACTCTGGAAAAGTTACAGCACAAATTGCAAAAGAGTTTGCCATAAGTGAATTTGAGAAATATAAAGTAATTCAAGATAAATCATATGAGAGTGATTTTGATAGATTAATGGATGATATAGACACAATTTAAGCATCTAGCTAAAACATAGAAATGAAATATTTAGAAAATAGGTTTAAAAGAAAACTCTGCTATAATTTTGCTTGACCGACAGTCAGTCAAAGGATATAGATGCCAACAATAGTCGATAAAGAAGAGAAGAGACGCAATATAGCCCTCTCATGTAGAGAGCTACTACTAGAGCATGGTATCAAAGATCTAACTATCTCTCAGATAGCTCAAGTTGCGGGGGTTGGAAAAGGAACTGTTTATGAGTATTTCTCAAACAAAGAGGATATAGTTTTTGAGATTATCTCCTCTTTTATCATGGAGCATGAGAAGAGGCTTTTTGAGATCTCAGAACAAGAGATGAGTACAAAAGAGAAGATTTATCAATTTTATTTTCTCTTCTTTGATGATGATATGTATAAAAAACAGTTGAAAATATATAGAGAGTTTATAGCTATAACTATGACAAATCCTAGTAAGCAAATGATAGAGTTTTCCATAGAATGCAACAGTAAGATTATAGCTATATCAGGAAAAATTATAGCAGATGCTATACAGAAAGGTGAACTCGTAGAAGAAGCTATACACATGGTACAGCCACTAGCTATATTCTATACTGGACTCATCGTTGAGGAGCAAAAATCTGCCCTAAATGCAAAAGAGGAGATAACAAATCTCCTAGATACACTATTTATACTCATGGAGAAAAAGAGATGAAAAGACTATTTATACTATTAACCATACTAACACTAGATATATATGCCCAAAAGATTTATGCTACATTTGATATACATGCAGACAAAAATGCTCACCTGGCATTTAACAGTGGAGGCACTGTCTCTGCAGTTCTTACTGATGTAGCTATGCTAGTCAAAAAAGGTGACACACTAGCCGAGCTAAACAGTGATGATATAACAGCCAATCTAAATATAGCCAAAGTAGCACTCTCTCATGCAGAAAGTAACTACAATAGACAACTGTTAGTAAAAGACATCATACAAGAATCCAAACTAGAGCTATATAAATTCCAGTACGATAGTGCAAAAGCACAAGTAGCTTATATCCAAACCATGCTAAACAAGACTACGCTAAAAGCTCCTTTTGATGGCATTATCACCTCTAAAAAGGTAGAGGTAGGAGATGTAGTCAGTGCTGCTATGCTACGAACTGTATTTGAAATCCAAAGTGAGCGAAAGAGAAAGCTTATCCTAGAATTTGACCAGAAATACTGGGCTAGTGTAGAGACTGGAAATAGCTTCTCGTATACTATAGATGGTGAGGAGAAAGTACACCATGGAGTCATCACCAAGATCTACCCAAAAGCTAACAGCAGAAATAGAAAAATGATAGCTGAAGTCTATGCTGAGGATTTGATAGTGGGGCTTTTTGGTACTGGGTATATCCAGACACAGGATGAGGATGGTAAATAATGTATAGATTTGCTATCAACCGCCCTATCACTACGCTGATGGGGATTATGCTTTTTATCGTATTTGGTCTTATATCTTATAGGACTATGCCTATCAATCTATTTCCCAATGTTGATTTCCCTGTAGTCTCAGTGCAGACGGGATACTATGGGGCAGATGCTTCTACAGTAGAGACCAAAGTCACAGACAAGCTAGAAGAGGCAGTCAGTGGGATTGATGGCATCAAAAAGCTGATGTCTACTAGCTACAATGGATTTAGCTCTATTGTTATACAGTTTGAACTATCCAAAAACTTAGATGAAGCTACCAATGATGTCCGAGACAAGATAGGCTCGGTGATGCTACCGCGAGAGGTAGAGAAACCATCTGTCAAAAAACTAGGAATGACAGGAGGAGCTATCAGTCTATTTGTCTCCTCAAAGAGTGGTGATATCCAAGCTCTCATGAGATTAGCCAATGAGAAGATAAAACCAAAGATACAACGAATCAAAGGGGTTGGAGAGGTTGATATACTAGGCTTCCAAGATAGAGAGATTAGGATATTTATAGACCCAAACAAGCTCAACAAATATGGACTCACCACTTATGAGCTAAGAGCCATCATAGCATCTCAAAATATCTCACAAGGAGTGGGCAAGATAATCACTACCTCACAGGAGATAGTCATCAAAACAAAAGCAGATGCGACCTCCGTAGCAGCTCTAGGAGATACACTCATCAAACCAGGAATCAGACTCCGAGATATAGCCAATATCACAGATGGATTAAGTGATGCCAAAAGCTACTCATCATTCAATGGAACACAGGGTGTCACACTGGTAGTCAAGAAAATCTCTGGTGAGAATGTACTAAACATTATCAAAGACGTTAAGGCTATCATGCCAAAACTCATAGAGATTTCAGGGGACGGGTACAAGCTACAGCTCAT
>DAOUPF010000049.1 GCA_030626265.1 Sulfurovum sp. | reverse complement strand
GATACCCATTGGATATCAGTGAACCAAGTGATGGCTCCGTGATAGGGACTCCAAGTCCTAGAAAGCTCAGTGTAGCTTCTAGGATAATAGCAATAGCAACTCTAACAGTAGCTATAACAATAATAGGAGATGTTACATTTGGCATAATCTCTTTGAATATAATACTAAAATCACTCATTCCCAATGCTTTTGCTGACTGTGCGTAATCTTTCTCTTTTTCAGACAATACAACACCTCTGGCTGTCCTAGCATAATAGACCCAGTTTACGATGGTTATGGCTATGATTATCTTACCAACTCCAGATCCCCAGAGTGACATGATAATCAAGGCTATCAGTATAGCAGGAAAAGATAGCTGGATATCAGCTATTCTCATGATAATAGTATCAATCCATCCACCATAGTATCCCGATATCAATCCCAAAGTAAATCCAATAATGACAGATAGTATCGTACTCACAAGTCCCACGTATAATGAAACTTGCAGTCCATAAATGATAGCAGAGTATATATCCCTACCTTGCTCATCAGTTCCCAATATGAAGTTAGAGTTGGGTGCTTGGAAGCTATTTTCCAAAAATAGTTGCGTCAAATCATATGGATCCTGATATGAAAACAGAGCTGGAAATAGTGCTAATATAAATAAAATGATAAAAACCACAAGACCCACTGTTGCAAATCTATCCTCAAAAAACTCTGCCATTACTTCATTTTTAAATATTTTCATCATACCCTCACTCTTGGATCTACAAATGTATAAAGCACATCAACAACAAAGTTGATAGCCACAAAGATAAAAGATATTATCAACAGATATGCTACAACAATGGGTCTATCAAGATTTTGGATAGAGTCAATGATGAGCTTGCCAGAACCTGGCCATGCAAATATAGTCTCAGTAACAATTGTAAATGCTACAAGTTGACCAAACTGTATACCTATGATAGTAATCAGAGGAATGAGAGTATTTTTTAGTGCATGATAGTATACGATGACTCTCCTAGGTACACCTTTGGCAGCTGCTAGCTTGATATAGTCTTGCATCAGCACCTCCATCATGCCCGTCCGTGTCAGCCTCAATATCAAAGCTAGTTGAAATACAGTCAGGGTCGCCACAGGCATAATCAAATGCCTAATCCCATCCCATGTAAATGCTGAGGTAAATAGATAAACCTCACCTCTACCAGAAGAAGGGAGAACTCCATATATAACAGAGAAGATAAGCACGAGTATCATGCCAGTCCAAAATACGGGCACCGAAATGCCCGCTAAAGAGAAGAACATGATAATCCTACTTAAGAACGAATTTGGTTTTATGGAAGATATGATACCTAGAGGGATACCTATAAGAATAGACAAAATCATAGCTAAAACTGCTAGCTCCATAGTAGCCGGCATTCTCTCAAACACAATATCAAGTGCTGGTTGACCATATATAAATGAATTTCCTAAATCACCGTGGGAGACATTTATCAGAAAGTTTTTATATTGAACTATAAAAGATTTATCTAATCCAAGAGCAACACGCATGTCAATAACATCTTGTTGCGTTGCATCAGCTGGCAGCATGAGCTCTACTGGATCTCCCGCCTTAAACATTATAAAAAATACTATAAAACTAATAGTAAACATTACTAGAGTTGAGTGAAATAGTCTATTGAGTATATACTTTATCATTGAATTCCCATATATGACTTTACCTCATATTGGAGGTAAAGTCGATTTTTTATTTTATGTCGTATACCCAGATACGACTATCTGTTCTTGGTACAAATGTAATATTTTTACTGGAAGCATATATGTCTACTTGGTAGTGTAGAGGGATAAAGCCTTGCTCTTCGACCATAATAATTCTCTGAGCTTCCTGTAGAGCTTTTAGACGCTCTGCTGGATCCATCATACCTGCAGATTTTTCAATAAGTGCATCTGCTTTTGCATTACCAAAGCCACCCTTATTGTATCTACCATATCCTTTATCATTATCAGTAGAGTGTCCTACACCATCTAGTACAGAACTGGCATCGCCATCACTACTAGCCCAGCCAATCAGGAAGAAGCCTAAATCTCTCTGTCTTACAGCCTTGAAAAATGTAGACTTAGGTGTTGCATTTACTTTTACTTTGATGCCTATTTTTGCTAGAGATGAAGCTACTGCTTGAGCTATCTGTGAATCATTGATATATCGATTGTTTGGAGCATCGAGTTGTACTTCAAATCCATCTGGATATCCAGCTTCTGCCAATAGGGCTTTTGCTTTTTCAGGATCAAATGCTACTCTCTTTATACTCTCATCATGTCCAAATACTGCCGATGGACTTAGCTGTGCAGCTGGTTTTGCAAAACTTTTCATTACATATTTAATAATGGCATCTTCATTGATTCCATAATATAAAGCTCGTCTTACTCTAATGTCTTTAAATGGATTTTTTCCATCATGGGACTTAATCCATTTTGTACCATCACGATCTTGATCCATCTGTAGATATATAAGTCTCAGACCTGGCTGTACAAAGAAGTTTAGTTTATCGTTTTTCTTGACTCTATTTACATCAACAACAGGCACTCTATTTATAATATCAACTTCATTACTCAAAATTGCGGCAACTCTAGTAGCATTGTTAGTCAATGGTCTAAATATTACTTTGTCAAATTTACCTTTCCCTCTCCAATAGTTAGGATGTGCATCCATTTTGATATGGTCACCTTTGCTCCATGATGTGAGCTTGTATGGTCCTGTACCTATAGGGTTGAGTCCAATCCACTGGTCAGTTTTACCCTCTAGGGTCTCTTTGTCTAATATACCTACATATGTAAGCTTTCTCAAAAATACAGGGAAAGGTTTTGTAGTAACGAACTTGACAGTATACTCATCAACCTTTTCGACAGATACTATAGCACTTACTTTACCCTTAAATCCTGATTTATCCCAGTTTTTAATTCTATCAAAAGAGAAAACAACATCATCAGCATTAAACTTATTTCCATTATGGAATGTAACACCCTCTCTTAGCTTCATAACCCAAACAGTTGGTTCTGGATTAGTCCAAGAAACAGCTAAGCCTGGATGAGTTTTTATATCCTTATCAAAAGATATCAATGCATCAAATAGATTTGATAGGATTGAATTTGTTGCCGTTTCATTATGAGCGTATGGATCCATACTAAGTGCCCCTGATGCTAGACCTACCTTTAACGTCTCCGCATTACCCGCTGTACATAGTAAAGCTGCTGTAGCTAAACCAACTATAATTTTCTTCATTTTAAACTCCTTTTATTTGTTTAATTGCTCTTCGTTTAATATCTTGCTCATAAATAGCACAAAAATCTTGATTCTATAAAGCATAGACTCTTTTTTAATGTACTCTTTTTTTGTATGACTAAAATCACCTACTGCACCCAGACCATCAAGCACAGGGATACCCATCGCAGATACAAAGTTTCCATCAGATACACCACCAGTACTTACCTCCTCACAGCTATACCCTAGCTTTGTTGAAATATCCCTATAAATCTTTGACAACCTTATGGACTCCTCACTTCTGACAAGAGGTGGTCTGTTAAATAGCAGATTGTATTTTACCTCTGCATTTACACTATTTGATGCACCCAATATATCCTCTATATTTTTAAATAGGGTAACTTTTTGTGCTATAGTGTCAAATCTGATATCAACAATTATCTTACTATATGCAGGGACTACATTTCTGGCAACTCCTGCAGAGATTTGATTGCACCCTACTATGACACCATTTTTATAGTCATTTAGTGCTTCTAGTTTTTGTATTATCTCACATGATGCGAGTATAGAGTTTATGCCATCCCATGGTGCTACACCTGAGTGTGCAGGTTTACCTATGACCTCTATATCCAAGCTGGCTATACCTTTTCTCTTGGTGACAATCTCACCATTTATCCTGCCTGGCTCAAATACAAAACCAGCTTTTGCATTTATCAACTCTGATTCTATTAGCTCTCGTGAGTCACTAGAACCAGTCTCTTCATCAGAGTTGAAAAGTATTTTTATAGGCAATTTTCTATTGGGATATAATTTTTTTAAAATAGAGATTGAGTATAGTGCTATAAGAAGTCCAGCTTTCATATCATTTGCACCTGGACCTATTATAAATTCACCTGTATCTTTATAAGTATTGAAATCACTCTCTGGAGGGTGTACAGTATCAAAATGTCCAATAAAAGCAAAGTAATCTTCTTTTAAATCTTTTTGATATATTAAATGAGGTCTAGCTTTTTTACTAGAGTAGATAGTTTCTAAGTTTATATCATTTTTTATACCAATTTCAACAAGGGCATTTAGCATTACATCAATGCCGTCTAAATTGCCTGTAAAGCTATTGATATTTACAACTTTTTCAAAATCTTTATAAATTTGTGATTCATTATCTCTTAAAAGTTGATCAATTTCTTTAATCATTTAAAACCTTACAAACAAAATAATAGATGGTCATTATAAAGAATAAAATATTAATAAGTTATTAAAATTCCCATTTATTGCTACTTTTTGTTATAAAAATAGATATTTTTGCTATAATCTAATTTATCTTCTTATAATGAATGGAGTTTATTTATGCAAAATAGTATTAAAAAGATAGCAATTACTGGTGGTACTCATGGGAATGAGTTGACAGGAGTTTACCTGATAAATAAATTTACCACTAATCCTAAAATCATACATAGAGATAGTTTTAAAACCATCTCTATGCACACAAATCTAGGTGCTATGAAGCAGTGTACCAGATATGTA
Source organism: Sulfurovum sp. (assembly GCA_030626265.1). Classification (GTDB taxonomy): domain Bacteria; phylum Campylobacterota; class Campylobacteria; order Campylobacterales; family Sulfurovaceae; genus JAAXPZ01. The sequence goes on along the minus strand of DAOUPF010000049.1, from coordinate 3,256 downwards.
GATAAAGACTTAAACCGTACTTTTTCAAAGGCAGCTCTTGCAGATGATACACTCACTAGCTATGAGGACAAACTAGCCAAAGAGATAAATCAAAAGATAGGTCCAAAAGGAAGCAAAGATTCTAATATTGACTTTATTATGGATCTGCATACTACAACCTCTAGTATGGGCTTATCTATATGTATAAGCAGTACCGATAAGCTGACTTGGCAGGCAGCAGCATATGCCAAAGATAAGCTACCTGAGCTAAATATATTTAGATGGCAAGGTGATACAGATGATGCAGCATTTGTAAGCTCTATACCACCTCGTGGATTTACTATAGAGGTAGGGCCTATCCCTCAGGGAGTACTTCGAGCAGATGTATTTATAGGAACTGAAAATATAGTACACACTGTCCTAGACTTTTTTGAACTACATAATACTGGTAAACTGGACAAGCATTATGATAGTGTTGAGATATATGATTATAAAAAGCTTGTAGATTTTCCTAGAAATGAAAGTGGAGATATTGTAGCTATGATACACCCTGATCTGCAAGATGATGGTTATAAGAAAATTGATAAAGGAGACCCACTATTTATGACACTAGATGGAGAGTCTGTAAACTACCAAGATGAGGATACTGCTCATGCGTTATTTGTCAATGAAGCAGCTTATTATGAAAAAGGTTTTGCTATGTGCTTGACTGAGAAAAAGCTTATCTCTCTGGAGTTCTAGAAGTTTTTTTAGCTAACAAAAGAGACTTACTATCTATATAGAAGTAAGTTGTTTCTCTAGTGCATCGTACTCATTGAGTAGTGTTTCTATCTCTTGGATATTAAAAAGGTCTATAGCCTCTTTTAGAGATTTTGAAAAATCATGTAGTGGTTCAACATCATAACGAGTTGCTAAAGCTTCAAGCATAGATACAAGCTCTTTAGTTTGATTGATATTATTGCTACGAAGTGCCCGATCTCTTAAAGGTCTGATCTCTTCACTTAAAGTCTTTAAAATAATATCCATACTGTTTTGTGCTGTTTTGGAAAGGACTACTTTTTTCTCTTCTACACTATGCTGCACTTCATCATACGCTAAAAATCTTCCGATTTCTAAAAAAAGTTCTTGACGCAAAACTGGTTTACGCAGATAGCCATCAAAATCTTTACTTTTAAGACGATCTGCCTCATCTGTCATAATAGATGCTGTTAACGCAACAATAGGGACATCTGACAAACTTTTTATCTCTTTTGTTGCTTCATATCCATTCATTTTTGGCATACGAATATCCATCAAAATAAGATCAGGTTTTTCTTCTTTAAAGACTTCAATTGCATTGATTCCATTATAGGCAGTCACTACCTCTAACGCTGTTGGAGCAAAGTGATTGACAAGCAGTTCACGGTTATCTTCCACATCATCTACAACCAAGATTTTAGCTGCGTGAAAAACAATCTCATTCTTATTGCTTTCTATATACTCTGGCAATTCTGCAACAGAAGAGATATCTACATGATTAAGAGAAATGATAAAGGTTGATCCTTCACCAATTTTACTCTCTATGGCAATCCTTCCATCCATCATATCAATTAAATTTTTGGAGATTGATAATCCTAAACCTGTTCCTCCGTATACTTTATTGTCTTGTCCTACATGCTGTGTGAATGCCTCAAAAATAACCTCTTGTTGACTTTGAGAGATACCAATACCTGTATCTTTTATACGAATCTCCAAATCTATCTTACTCAAATGTTCATCAAGATATTTTTGTTCTATACTTAATTTTACATATCCATGTTGAGTAAATTTTACAGCATTTCCAATAAGATTCACTAACACTTGCCGTAAACGAACCTCATCAAGAAGTAAACTTTGAGGCAATTCTTTATCCACTTCTACGATAAAGTCTATTCCTTTACTTTTAATATTCATAGTAAAAATAGCTGATATATCATTGGCAATGTCATAAAGACTGGTTGCCTTTTTTTGAATAGTGAATTTACCCGCTTCAATTTTGGAAAGATCCAAAATATCATTAATAAGTGTTAAAAGAGATCTTCCTGCTGATTGAATGGTTTTAACGTAAGACTTTAATTTTGGTTCATTTACCTGCTCATTTAAAAGTTCAGTAAATCCGATAATAGCATTCATCGGAGTTCTAATCTCATGACTCATATTGGCTAAAAATTCTGATTTGGCACGGTTAGCTGCATCGGCAGCTTCCTTAGCTATTTCTAGCTCTTTTTGTAATGCTTTTCTCTCATCAATTTCATAACTTAACTTTCTATTCCAATAGAGTGTAGCTAAAATAAATAGCAATAAAAAGCTACCTACCTGAATAAGAAGTGTATAGTCTATTCTTTTGGCAAATTCTAATTTTTGCCATTTTCCAAAAATTTCTAAATATTTTTCATGACCTAAATTTGTTATCATTTTATCTATTATACTATAAAGTAACGGTTCATCTTTATGTACAAAAATTGTTGGTTCAATCTCTACAGCAGTTTTACCTACAATTTTTAATTCACTTAACCCTTTGGTTTTGATCATATGTGCTGCTACTGGCATAGGAAGCAATAGCGCATCATAGTAATCTATCAATATGCCATCTAATGCTTCATCTAAAGTATTTACTTTTAATAACTTTTGTTTATTATAGTGAGTAGAGAGTTTATTTGCATAACTATAACTATCTACAATGGCAATCTTTTTAGACTTTATATCACTAAGATCATTTATAAAACCTTGCCCCTCTTTCATGATAATCACAACGGGAGTTTTAATATAAGACTCTATGGCTATATAATGTTTCCCCCATAACTTGCTATTTTTATCACCAAAAATTAGCTTCACCGCACTCCCATGTTCTAAAGTATGTTGAAGTGTCTTATCGTCCAACTGATGCCCTTTAAAAGAGAATGGGGACATCTTTTCAAATGAGTTTAAAATGTCTGCGATAATGCCAATATATTCACCCTTGCCATTTACTGTTCCAAAAGGCATCCAATCCATATATTCTCTATAAGAGACGATAGGATTTTCTTTTATCCATATATATTCATCATCTGTTAACTTGAGAGAGTTTTTTATATCTTTAGAATTACCAATCCAATAATCATAGATGACTTTCTTCTCTTTTTTGCTAATAGCACTCAGCCCTTTGTTTATAATGGAGGCTAGTATGGGATTGTTTTTATGTGTACCCATATGTAGATTGACAGCAGCATGACCTCGATAAGACTTAAATGGTACTATACTGCTAATCCCCTCTTTTTTT
>DAOUPF010000058.1 GCA_030626265.1 Sulfurovum sp. | reverse complement strand
CGACCCTCGGGTCGATTCATATCTCACTAAATAATAATTTATCGTGAGTTACGTCTCACCCATAAATTTAAATCAAGTTCATACTCCGCACCCTTGGGTCGGGGTTGTTGATTATATGAGTTGTTATATTTAGTAATTCTGCTAGTTTGGTTCTTGTCATCTTCAATATCCTTTCATAAATCGTAAATTATTTACGATTTATGGTTTTAGGAGCAAAAATGACAATAGACAAAATATTCACTGCATGGATAGCCCTAAAAGCCCATTTTCTTTCAAAACAAACCTACAGTACCTACTTAGGCTTATATAGCAATCATATATATCCACGCCTAGGTATGTGTCATATAGATACAATCCTTTACATAGATTATCAAAAATTAGCTAATAGTCTGCTAGCCAATGGCAAAAAGCCCAAAACAGTAAAAAATATCTTTGGTGTACTCTCTTGGTATATATGACTTTGCAAAGAAAAATGAATGGTACTCTGGGGAGGCTTACACTCTCAATATATAATCCAGCTAGATATGCTCTTGCTCATAATGAATTAATAAACAGAGGTCTTATTAACTCTCAATCTGTGAACTTAAATGATTATAATATAAATTTTGGAGATAATAGAGAATATATTAATATTGAAAAGAGTAAAAATGATTGATAAATCAGTATTATCAGAAATAATGGCAAGGAAAACTAACAAGGCTTGTAGTGAGTGGCTTAATCATAGAAATAAAAAACTAAAAAATGTAGTTTATGTATAGAATATGATGGAAATAAAGATAGTAGTCTCATGTTCTGATATTTGTTAGGAATTTGAATTGTAGTTTTGAATTGGTTGCGGGAGGCGGATTTGAACCACCGACCTTCGGGTTATGAGAATTAGCATTTCACCCTATTTTTTCCACTTTACTTACATATTAAGCCAATAAAAAAACCCTCTAATTTTTTTGATAGAACGAGCATTATGTTAACCTAGCCCTTTTTATTCCCTATTTTCTCGTTTAAGTTAAGATTAAACTATGAGGAATACTTAACTCATATCTAAATTCCTTGACAAATGATATAGGAATTTTTTCGTAATTTTCCGATTTTTTCTATATCATAAAATTCAAGGAAAAGATCCTTTAATTTAATCTTATTATTTTGATTTCGTTTAGGGGACGATTTTTTGAAAAAAAATGTTCAGACAAACGATAGTGCGTCAGGTATGTTATATAATATTTTGTATTGTATGAAAGTTGGAGAGTGCTTCGCCTCTTAAGGACGCTGTAGTCCAAGAGGGGCGAAGCCACTCCTTGTCTATTTATCAAAAGTTGTTAACATTCTTAAAAGCTCATGCTTTAGCCTTTGCTTTTCTTCTCTCATGCTCTTCTAAAATCCTTGCTCTTTACTCTTTAACCAAAATCTGTTATAATTCTTTTGTGCTTGACAACGCAAAATCCTTTAAGTGTTTGGTTGATTACCAAGTACACTTTGGATAAAAGGTAGCTAGGGGTTTTCCTTAGTTGCCTTTTTTTTTGCCTTTTTAGGTTGGGTGGTGCGGTGTGGGAATCCAATATAAAGGATACTGCAATGTCAAGCCAGAGAGTACTTATCATACTCTTTATAGTCATATGCCTCACGGTTAGGCTGTATTGAGTAAAGGCAGAGGATTAATCACCCTCTGCTGGTAGGTATTCAATCTATTCCTTGCTCTTTTAATTCTCTCATTAGTCTTGCTTTTGCTTTTTGATATTGTGCCTCTTTGTATTCTTTACTATTTTTATTATTAGTTTGTCTGTTTGTATCTTTTATATTGTGTTTCTTTATAAGCCTTTTTAGTTTTATGTTTTCGTTTTTTAGTTTTATATTTTCATGAAATAGGCTTAGTAGTCTTTCTCTGTCTTTTACACATTTGATTTTATAATTTTCATGGTTCTTGATTAACCATGTTTCTCTATCATTTTTAGCTTGTTGTGTTTTTTTTGTTAGGTTTGCATCACCTGATACTATTTTAAAAGAATTTCCAAGTATATTTTTTACACTTGTTGCCATTTTATTTGCTAGTTCGCCTTGATTAATCTTAATCTCTGCATTGATTGAAAGTGTTATTATAATCGCTAATATTATTTTTTTCATTACTGCATCTGCCTTTTAAGTTCATTCTTTTTGTTCTCTATTCGTATCTTTTGCTTTAGTATCTCTTCTTGCTTTCTAAGTTCTTGTAATTTTTTCTTATGCTCTCGTTCTCTTTGTTGTTTGTCAAAGTCAACAACAGGGAATTTCATATTTTGTGCTTTATCTATTAATTTCTGTCCTTGCTTACTGATTTCTTTTATCGCTTCATTGTTTTGTCTGTTTGCTTCTTTGGCAGCACTTCCTAGTATTACTATTCCAATACTAGCAAGAAGAATATTTAGAAGAAATAACGCTACCATAACAATAGCTACTATTTTAACAATCTTCCAAAATAGATTTTTACTTTTAGTATCACCACAATAAGGACAGCTAGTAGCTTTGACTGCTATATGTTCTCCACATATCTCACATTTGGTCATATATTTTTTAGTTGTAATTCTGTTGTTTGGTTTCTTACTATCTTTAAAGTGAATACCTTTGCCAGACTGATTATCAATCATTTTATTACAATAATCACATCTATCCTCATCATAAGATAACATTTGACAATTTGGACAATATACAGACATCTTCGCTCCTATTTTGTTTTAAATTTTTTATTTTCTGCTTGTAGCTTTATCATTTTCATGTGCTCTAGATGTCTTTCAGTTTCTTCAATGCTATCATCTAATGAAAGTCCTTGATTTACAAGCCTAACTAAATTAGGTTTTTCTTTTTCCCAATTACTTAATGTTCTAAGGCTTATATTTAGTTCCTTCGCAAGTTCTTCTCTTGTCATAATTTGCCTTTATTTTAGTTATTTATGCAATTGTTGCATATAATTAATGTTTCTCTTATGCAATTGTTGCAATAATGCTCCCAATTAGTTGCATTAGTTGCAATTTAAGGAGCAAAAAATGAAAATAGACGAAATCTACAATCAATACATAGTCGTTAAAGAGCCACTTCTCACAAAGCAGACAATCAATTCCTATATCTCCGCATATGATACGCATATCCTCCCCATATTTGGTAGAAGAAATATCAACGCTATTAACTTCATAGATTATCAAAACTTTGCTAACAAGCTGTTAGGTTCGGGTAAAAAACCAAAAACAGTTAGAAACATTCTTATGCTCTTAGTAGGCATATATAAATTTGCAATCAAAAATGATTGGTACTCTGGAAAGATATACCCTCAAATGGTAGAGTTACCAAAGTATGATAATAGATTTTATGTCACTATCAGTCCAGACCTACAGAAAAGATATCTACAGGCTATATATAACTTCGATGAAGATATATACCGTGATATGTTCCTCTTCCTCCTACATGGTCGTAGACTTGGTGAAGTAAGATTTTTAGAGTGGCAATATATAGATCTACAACAAGGCATAGTCTACTATCCACCTCATAAAAATAAATCAAGAAAACATAGAAGCTATAAACTAACTGATACTTTAATAGACATACTAAAAATATACTATGCTAGAGAAATGGATATGCAAGGCGGTATCTTTGTCTCTGGATATGTATTCAAAAACCCAAAAACAAATCAACCATTCTCTGGACTCGCCAAGCCTTGGAATAGATTATTAAATAACGCTGGTCTAAAACATTTCAAACTCCACAGTATCAGACACATACTAGGAACATACCTAGTCAACACATTAGGCTTTAGAATTCAAGACGTGAGCTTCATGTTAGGTCATAGTGACATTAGCATCACACAACGCTATTACACTCCATCACCAGACATTGCAAGAGATTGCACCCAAGCAGTCCTAGACTCATTCAAAACAAAAAAGGATAAATCACTTGAAGCAGTTAATAACTTTATTGGCTTGGGTGAACACATTCAAGCGGTTCTATTTTCTGATAAAGAAACTGAAAAAATGACTAAATAATAGTCGGGGTTACGAGGTGGTTTGCTTCGTCTCGTAGCCCTGTTAATGAGAGGAGCAAAACAGTATCTAAAAAGCTAAAAATAGGAGCAAAAAAATGTTTAAATTCACACTAGAAGTAATAGAGATAGATAGTATCAAGCCAAGACAATCAGGAAATAGCAAGATAGATGGTCAAGATGTAAAATGGGGTCATGCAGTAAAGTTTAAAGTTAGAAAAATAGACATGATACCAGATGAACATTTTGGAGAAAAAGAACAAGAGCAAACACTAGAAATAGAGATAGCTTGTGATTCCCTCACAGAAACAGTAGCACTCAATACACATCTAAAAAAGCTCAAAGCAGATAAAAAACCATTCACAATAAACACAACTATCCCGTCAGGTTCAGGCGGTCAATATTCATGCAAGGCAACCCTAAAAGGTGCTGATTTCATGATGGCTACTAAAAAATAAATCTACTGGAGTCAATCAAGGTTGGCTCTGATAGCTTTACTCTCTTAAAAAGTACTGCTAAAGATAGGCTCAAGTGCGTGAGTCGTCTATAAATTAAAATTCGCATAAAAGGTTATAAAATGAATACATTTTCAAAGATGAAACATGCGTTACAAACTGCTAAAGGTAAAGCAACAGTTCTAGTTGGTGCAGTTGTTTTAGGTGCTCAAAATGCAGTTGCGGCGATTACTCTCCCAACCGATCTAGATGTAACAGCTGTTGAGACAATGGCTGGTTTAATGATTGGTGCATTGGCTGTTATCTGGGTGGCTAGAAGAGTTGTTTCTTTCCTAGGTAGATAGTAAATAAAGGGGGATAACATGAAAATATTATTATTGATTTTCTTTATCATAAATGGTGCAAATGCATCAATTCTTCCCCCTCTTTTTACTTTAGATGTAGAACCAATAAATATAATCGCTGGATTGATGATAGTTTTTTTAGCTGTTTATTGGTCTGCTGATAAGATGTTGGGGATGATTGTTCGTTCTGATACTTGGGATGAAACAAAATCATTATCAAGGAATTATGATGATTATATGAAGACATCACACACAAAGGATAATTCACATTTAACAGAAAGATATTCTGATAAATCTTTAGATAAACCTAAGATTTTAACTAAATATGATGCTCCTATTATTACATCTATTGAGAAGTTTGATGAAGAGGCTCTGTCATCTAAAATTGATGATTATTGGGAAGCTTGGTCAACTGATAATATTGATGATTTTAATCGTGAGAATGATACTGATTTTGATGATTTTAATTATTCTGGTTTATATAAATAAAAAGGATAAATTATGTTATATTTTGAAATATACGATTTTGAGTTCTTTATCCTTTTTGGAAAATATATAGTTTTCTTTATTGTACTTTGGGGCATAGCTCAAAGTATAAAGTTTATTAGATGAAACACCTAGTAACCCTCCTACTCCTAACCCTCTTCACCTCCGCTGACTACCTAAACACTAAAACCCTAAACACTTGTATCTATGATGTAGAACCATATCAAAACAATACTGGTCTTTGCTACACAAACAGAAGTGATAACACAAACAACTGTGACAAAAAACTAACATATAGTGACCTGATAGATGGCTACTACTATGACACAGATACAAACAACTGTCTATTAAAAAATGATTTAAAAACAACTGGACTCACCCAAAATCAATGGGATAGCATGTTAGCCATATTAGCTCATGTTCTTGGTTTTACAATGCTGTTTTTAATTAATTTTTTATCAGTTCTAGTAGCTAGAAAATAGGAGCAAAAACAATGGAAATAATCGAATTTACAAACTCAAACGCATTTAATGCAATCTTCACAATATACGCACATATCACAACATTAACTGCGCCACTCTTCGCCATGTTGGCACTAACTAGGAATTGATTATGAAAAAAACAATATCAACCCTCCTATTCCTCTCAACTCTAATAAGTGCAAATAATCCTATTTGTAAATCTCCTTTAATCCTCTGGCGATCTCCTATAAATGTATTAACATGTGTACACCCTGATAATGTGCCTATGGGTTGCCCTGCATCTTCAGATATGAAATGTACCATATATAAAGATACGGGTAATTCATTTTGTACTTGTTATGTATCTTATAATAATGTGAGTTTTTAATAATGAAAAAAATATTATTATTATTATTGCTAATAACAACATACTCATTATCAGATCCAGCTGGTTCTTGCTCTTGCCCTGCAACTTATAACGGTTTGAATTTAACAGGTACATACCAAGATGAGCCTATTATTCACTCTGTTAATACAGCTTATTCTGATATTGATAAAGACAAGTACAATCCAGAGGAGTATTGGAGTGAGCCAATAGACAGTTGTATACAGGGTACTACTAGCTATATTGATGAAGATAAAACTCTTTTTGTTGAGCCTTTAACACAGCAAGCTCTAGATGCTTGTTGGAACTGTAGAATTAGAGTTTACGCTACTACTACAACTACTCGTACAACTACAAATTGTGAATATTGTACTGAAGATGATGTCCCTTATGTACATGACACAAATGATACTTGGAGATATATTTCAGTTAATAGTGGTGTCGGAATGTGTGGTGTACCAGATCAAGAGGACACGATAGCTTGTACCGATGGCGGTGGTTCAATTACTACAGAGTTTGTAGATTGCTGTGTACGTAATATTTGCGTTGGTGGAGATACTAACCCAACACCAACTACATGCCCATCACCTCAAATAACAGAGCCTATAACTGGTGAGTGTTCTTGTCCTGCTGGTACTACGCCCATAGTTGTTTCGAATGATGGGGTTGTACCTTTCTTAACTTGTATGCCCGATGGTGATTGTGACACTTCAAATCCTCCAAATTGTAATTGTCCTCTAGGAATGCATTATGATACTACAGTTGAATCTTGTCTATGTGATGTTCCAGCAGTTCCCAATGAAAATTCAGTTTGCTGGGATCCTCCAGAGGGTAATACTACTGACCCTGACAACAATACAACTGACCCAGACCCAGGCGATGGTGATGACCCAGACCCAGGCGGTGGAGGTAGTGGTGATGACCCCGTATCATGCGAGTATCCTGCTTTATCACCTGCAAATGGTTTGCCTTTTCAGGATTTAGTAGATAGTGATGCTATATGTTTATCTTTGGCTGGATTAAATCAGTATGATACTTTTACTCTTGAAAACTGCCCAGATGGTAATTTTGCTTGTTACTACTCAAACAATACACCTCCCCCAGATAATAATGACACTCCCCCTCCCCCTACGCCTACAGATGGAACTGTAGGT
>DAOUPF010000467.1 GCA_030626265.1 Sulfurovum sp. | reverse complement strand
CTACTCTCTACTCTAGGTTTCCCTATAGCTCAACATGATGATCTCATGAGTAGTATCACTGGTGGAGATAAGTTCAAGGTACTACTAGCTCAGGTGCTATTTCTCAAACCTGATGTTCTACTACTAGATGAGCCTACCAACAACCTTGACATAGAGACTATAGGCTGGCTTGAGGAGACCCTCAAGCGTCATGAAGGAGTACTCGTAGTTATATCCCACGATAGACACTTTCTCAATGGTGTAGTTACACATATACTAGACCTCGACTTCCAAAATATACGTGAGTTTACAGGCAACTATGATGAGTGGTACATTGCTGCAAACCTCATAGCAAAACAAGCCCAAACAGATCATGGAAAAGCTCTCAAAGAGAAAGAGGAGCTAGAGAAGTTTATCACTAGATTCTCAGCCAACGCCTCCAAAGCCAAACAAGCCACAAGCCGTCAAAAACAGCTAGACAAGCTAGATGTGAGTGAGATACAGCTCTCTAGTCGTCGTGACCCATCTATCATGTTCAAGCCTCATCGTGGTACAGGTAATGAAGTACTAGATATCATAGGAGTATCCAAAAGCTATGATGATGAAAAAGTATTTGAAGACCTCAACATCAAAGTAAAGCCAGAGGACAAGATAGCACTCATAGGACCAAATGGTGTAGGTAAGACTACCTTGCTCGAGATCATCATGGAGAAGATACAGCCTGATAGTGGTAGCTTCAACTGGGGGCAGACGATAACTGTCAGCTACTTCCCACAAAACACCACAGACCTAGTAGTAGGTGATGAAGAGCTACCTCAGTGGCTACAATCTCATGACCCAAAATGGCACATAGATGACCTACGCAAATGTCTAGGTCGTATGCTATTTACTGGTGAAGACCAAAAAAAGCAGGTAGGTAGCTGTTCGGGTGGAGAGAAGCACCGTATCATGCTATCAAAGATGATGATGGATGATGCCAATTTCCTCATACTAGATGAGCCAAACAACCACCTAGACCTAGAGGCTATCATATCACTAGGTGAAGCACTACACAACTACAAAGGTGGCATCATCTGTGTATCACACGATAGAGAGCTTATAGATGCCTTTGCAAACAGAATCATCAAGCTAAACGAAGATGGCACTATGATAGACTTTGAGGGTGATTATGAAGAATTTGTAGAGCAGTATGGGCATTGATAATTACTGCCTTTCTTCCCATTCTACTTTTATCCCACCAAAGCTTCTGGTGGGAACG
>DAOUPF010000487.1 GCA_030626265.1 Sulfurovum sp. | reverse complement strand
GGCAAAAGTGAGAGAAGTAGTATTCGTCTAGATAATATACCCAAAGATGACGAGAATATAAAGTACCTAAGCCTTGGACTACCACTGTTTCAGCACGCTTCACGAGAGCAGTACACAAGTCTGTTTAAGTCTCTTAGAGAAGATGGAGTTTTGAGCTCTACATTTATGGTGATGCTTATACTAGCTACCATGATAGCTACTTTTGGGCTATTTATAAACTCTAGTTCTGTTATCATCGGGGCTATGTTATTGGCTCCTCTGATGCAGCCAATAGTAAGCCTTAGTATGGGAGTCCTCAGACAAGACAGCTCACTGGAGATAACCTCTGCTAAGACTATAGGTATAGGTGTACTAGCAGTCATACTTACCTCTGCTATCATTGCACTGTTTATACCCATAGAGAGGCTTACTTCTGAGATGGCAGGTAGACTATCTCCTACTATTTTGGATCTTTTTGTGGCGATTGTATCTGGTATGGCAGCAGCTTATGCTAAGAGTAATGAGAAAATACTAGGTTCTTTAGCTGGAGTAGCTATAGCAGTAGCACTAGTACCACCTATAGCAGTAGCGGGTATTGGGCTAGGCTGGGGTGAATGGAGTATGTTTAGCTCTGCATTTTTGCTTTTTGTGACAAACTTGGTGGGTATTGTACTAGCAGCTGCATTTACATTTATGGTGCTTGGTTTTTCTCCCCTGAGAATAGCAACAAAAGGCATACTAATATGGCTAGTGATAGTAGCACTTGTGGCAGTACCTTTATACAGCTCTTTTGGTAAAATGCAAGAGAATGCACGGATACAAAATATACTTACAAACACCTCATTTAGCTCAGGAACTAAGTACTTGGAGCTCACACATATTGAGATTGTAGACCATGCTGAGGTACTAGAAGTGCGTTGTGAAGTGATCTCTAGTGGAGTATTAAACAATGTAGATAAGTCATATCTCAAAGATGTGATATCTAAAAGCATTGGAAGAGAAGTGATAGTGATAGCAACATTTAGATATAGATTGGAGTAATTAATGAGTAGTATAGT
>DAOUPF010000170.1 GCA_030626265.1 Sulfurovum sp. | reverse complement strand
AACAATGGTGACGAGAGAGTACCTGCCTTGAGAGAAGAGCTACAGCAGAGTATGACTAATGATGCTGGAGTATTTAGAACAGAAGAGTCACTCTCTAGACAGATCAAAAAGCTAGGTGAGTTCAATGAAAGATACAAAAATATCCGTATAGATGATAAATCAAATACATTCAACACTGACCTCCAAGAGGCTATAGAGCTAGGACATATGCTTGACTTTAGCCTCTTTATCGTTCAAGGAGCACTAGAGCGTAGAGAGAGTCGTGGAGCACACTATAGAGATGACTACACGCAGAGAGATGATGAGAACTTCCTCAAACACACATTTGCTACGCTAAATGATGACTATACAGTATCACAAGAGTATGCACCAGTAGTTATGGGCCATTTTGAGCCTGAAGCTAGAACATATTAATTAAGGAGCCTAGAGATGATTCATACTGAAGAAGAAGTAATCAAAGAGGTTCTACACCTCAATGAAGAGGAGCATCGTCCAGACTTTGCACATACTAGGAAAGTAAAAGTAAAGGTATTTAGATTTAATGTCGAAACTGACTATCTACCTTATTATAAAACCTATGAGATGAAAGTAAGCAAAGATGAGCTAATACTTGATCTACTAAATCGTATCAAGTGGGAGCATGATGGCTCTTTCTCATATAGAAGGTCATGTAGACATGGTATCTGTGGAGCCTGTGCTATCAAAGTCAATGGCAAAGCAGTGCTTGCTTGTAAAGAGAATGCTCAAGATCTAGTCAAGATATTTGGCAATGAGTTGGTATTTGAGCCTCAGAGTCAAAAACGAGCGGTAAAAGATATGATTATTGACAAGAGTGATTTCTGGGAGAAACATGCTGCTGTCAAGCCATATGTAGAGGCTACTGTTGATCCTCGTCCTACCAAAGAGACACTTATGACTCCTACAAAAGCAGAGCAGTTCTTGGAGTCAGACTACTGTATCCAGTGTGGAGCCTGTCACTACTCATGTCCTGCTCTAGAGGTCAATGAAGACTATCTAGGTCCTGCAGCTCTAGTATCTGCCTATAGATTTACTATAGACCCTAGAGATGAAGCAAGTGAAGAGAGATTAGAGCTTACTTCACAGATGGGTATAGGTGTTTGGGATTGTGTAAAGTGCAATGAGTGTGTAGAGGCTTGTCCAAAAGAGATAAATCCTATAGAGAAGATAACAAAGCTTCACAATATGCAGTTTGAGCAAGGCATAGCCAAACGAAATGTAGCAACCAAGCATGCAGAGGGCTTTGTCCGATCTATCAAAAAGTACGGTTACCTCGATGAGCAAGATATAGTCATGTACTCAGAGGGTCTAGGCGTAGTCAAACACATGAGTGAAGCTATCAAGATGATAAAAGCTGGCAAAATCCATCCATTTGATGTAATGAAAAAGAAGATGCCACGCAGTAAAAATCTAGACGAGATTCAAAAACTCATCAAAATAACTCAAACAAACAAACTATAAGGAGGAGACATGAGTAAATTACGATACGCATTATATACTGGCTGTACTGCCAGAGAGTCAACACCAGAACTCCTATCCTCCACGATGGCAGTGGCTGACAAGCTTGGCATTGAGCTGATACTACTAGATGAAGCTAGCTGTTGTGGGGCAAGCCACTTGCAAGACTTTGATGAGATGCTTGCATATACACTCAACGCTAGAAATATCTGTTATGCAGAGAAAATGGGTCTGAAGCTAGTAACTATATGTAACACTTGTCAGCTAAACACTGCTATGACAAAACATCAGTTAGACAAAGATCCTGAACTCAAAGAGAAGGTAAATGCCAAACTAGCTGAAGTTGGATTAGAGTATAAAGGCACTAGCGAAGTACAACACTTCTTGTATGCTCTTATCCAAGACTATGGTCTAGATAAGGTTAGAGAAAAAGTAGTCACTCCTCTAAGCGACTTCAACATAGCACCATTCTATGGATGTCACAATATCCGTCCATCAGAGCTACATGAGCATAGCACAGGTGGAGAAAATCCATACAATCCAACCTCACTAGATAGCCTAATCGAAGCACTAGAGGGAAATACAGTAGACTATGAGAGTAAAAACAAGTGTTGTGGTTTTCATGTAGACTTGCAAGCACCTCAGACAAGTAATGCTCTTACAGGAACAGCCCTACTAGATGCCATAGACAACAACGCAGATATGATAGTCACCCCATGCCCACTATGTCAGCTAAACATGGATCTAAAGCAGCACAGTGCAGGCAAACAACTAGGCAGAGATATAGAACTTCCAGTTCTACATATGCCTCAGATGGTGGCTCTAGCTCTTGGTTGTGATGAGAAGTCTATAGGACTCAAATACAATGTTACTAAAGCAACACAGTTTAGTAAATAGTCATCAGATATGAGAAGAGTTATCTCTTCTCATATCTATAGAAAAACTATAGCTCATCCCCAGTCTTTATAATATCCAAGCCAAATTTATCTCGAAGTTTCTGTATCTCTTTGCTCAATCTATTTTCATGTAAATCCTCATCAAAATCTAGTAGAGATAGGGTTTTATTCTGTTGAGCACTAAAATTTGATACATTGAGTGTGATTTTTATAGCTCCAGTACTATCTACTTTCAACTCCTCATACATTTGAGCTAAAGTACTTTTGAAGAGTGCTTCACTAAATACTCTATCTACTGTTATACTTCTCTTGACTTTTACTCCATACTCATAATTTATCTTTAGGTAGTAAGTTGTAGGGTTTACCTCTATAGCCATCACCATATATATGATATGACGTGCCATTATCATCACACGGCGTCTTATCTCATATGTATCATGTATAGCATCAAATGTACGACTGATACCTATAGATTTTCTCTCACCTTTATCATTGATTTTCTCCATATCAGTACCTGTCACACGAGTATATATCTGTATCCCTGGCTTTTTCCATGAATATAGTAAATCCTTATGCCTGCTTACCTCACCTAGAGTATGAATATAGTAATCCTCTAGTCTTTTTTGAAATGCTTTGCCAATACCAGGAAACTTTTTGATAGGAATATCCTCTATATAAGCTCTTATATCTGTTACTTCAAATACGCCATATGGTTTAGCAGATTCAGTTGCTAGTTTGGATATCCATTTGGCACTAGAGATACCTATGGATACTGGTATATCAAAAAGCTCCAACACTTCTGTCTGTATCTCTCTTGCGAAGGCATATACATCCTCATCTTTTATCCAGCCACTTACATCTCCAAAAAATTCATCTATACTGTACTGCTCTACTTTTGGCATCTTTACTATCATATAGTCATGTATCTGGTGAGATAGCTTATGGTATAGTGGGTAATTTGATGGTACTACAGTCATATGTGGGCAGAGATGGAGTGCTTGAGATATAGGCATGGCAGTCTTGACACCACATGCTCTAGCTTCATAGCTAGCAGTAGTGACTATACCTCGTATCTTTTTTCTACCTTCTATCTCATCTACAAAGTATGAGTCAAATGTTTTTTTCTTGTCACTATAAAATACAGGTGTAACAAAGGCTCCACTGTTATTATTGATGAGTTTAATATTTGTTCGTTTTTTGTTAAATATCTCCAGATTACTACGACTGCCTACTGCTATAGCTATACCTTTTAGAGAGCTATCCACACTACGCTCAGCAGAAGCAAAAAAACTATCTATATCTATATGCAAAAACAAAATTGACTCCTATATTCATGATTGTATCATGATTTGAGGGGAATTGTTAAAAATATGACATATTGTCATATTTTTAACTATATGTATCATCTATTTTTAGAGATTATCTACAGTATTAAATAATCTCCTAACCCACTACTAAAGCACCCTTTTGCTATAATCGCGTCCTATATCTAACTAAATAGGCAACACAATGAGCGACAATAGCAAAAAAGTTTATGAACCAAAGATTATTGAAGAGAGCTACTATAGCATCTGGGAAAATCGGGGCTACTTCGAGATAGAAGGTAACAAAGAGATACAGCAAGAGGGCAAAAACTTCTGTATCATGATGCCTCCTCCTAATGTCACAGGACACCTTCATATAGGACATGGACTTACATTTACACTACAAGACATTATCGTACGATACAAGAGAATGGATGGGTTCAAGACCCTGTGGCAGCCAGGAACAGACCATGCTGGCATTGCTACTCAAAATGTAGTAGAGAAGCAACTCTTAGCAGAAGGTACTACCAAGGAGGCTCTTGGTCGTGAGGCATTT
>DAOUPF010000483.1 GCA_030626265.1 Sulfurovum sp. | reverse complement strand
CATCCCTATCCAAAAACAACTTCATAAAGTTGCCGATACTGTCTTTCATATCATTTCTGTCTACTACCATGTCTATAAGCCCATGCTCTAGTAGGAACTCTGCTCTCTGGAAGCCTTCTGGTAGATCTACTCCTACTGTCTGCTTGATAACTCTCTGTCCAGCAAAACCTATGAGAGCATTTGGCTCTGCCATAATGATGTCTCCTAGCATAGCAAATGATGCACTCACTCCTCCCATAGTAGGATCAGTTAGTACAGAGATATATGGAAGTCCTTGATCATGTAGTTTACGCAAAGCTGCAGAGGTCTTGCTCATCTGTAGCAAGGAGAATGTACTCTCTTGCATTCTAGCACCTCCACTAGCACTGACTATGACTACACCACATCTCTTCTCCATAGCTCTAGTGATGGCTCTTACTATCTTTTCACCCTCTACTGAACCCAAGCTTCCACCCATGAAAGAGAAGTCAAATACCACAAGCTCTACTGGCTGAGTGTTGATAGTACAGCTTCCACTTACTACTGAAGAGACTTTACCTGTCTTTTTCTTGCCCTCTTCTATACGCTTTTTATAGCTTTTTTTATCAGAGAACTTTAGAGGATCTATAGGAGCTAGAGATGCATCATGCTCTACAAAGCTCCCCTCATCAGTCAAAAGGGCTATTCTAGCATCTGCTACTATACGGAAGTGGTTGCTACACTTTGGGCATACACTGTGTCTAGCTTCTACTTGTTTGTAGTGCATGAGTGAGAGACATTTTGGACATTTGATCCAATGACTTTGCTCCTCCACTTCCTCTTTTTTATACATTCCACTAAATAAACTACCAAAATTCATCTACAAACTCCTGCGTACTATAGTTTCTAATTTTTTTGCAATATCTTTGCTTTGTGACACTATAACATATTCCTCTTCAACAATAACTTCCAAATCTTCACAAAGTGCTAATCCTGCCACAATATCGTATATCCTAGCAGGTCCAATAAATATAAAAAAGCTAACCGTATGAGCATAAGCTAAAGATAGTGCCGTAGCTCCTGGGGACCTGAACTTCAACTTCGCATCCTTGAATTCTGCTACGAGCTTGGGAAATGCATAACCTTTTTCAAAAAGACCTAT
>DAOUPF010000461.1 GCA_030626265.1 Sulfurovum sp. | reverse complement strand
GCAGATGTAGAGCAGAGAAACATGAATACTGATGGGTATGAAAGTGACTATGACTATGATAACAAGCAGTTTGTATTTACTGATAAAGACGGTAAAGTAACTAATATACCTGATATAGGTAATATGAATATGGATGAGGCATCTAAGGTTTATGAGGATGGTATAGTAGATATAGAGTCACAGAAGACTAATGAGTCTGAGGGTGCGATGGACATCAAGCATAAGATAGCTGGTATAGAGGGTGTAGGAGATTACAACCAAGGTAAAAACAAAAATGGCTATGAGGGTAAATATCAATTTAGATACAGATATGCTAAAGATGCTGGTACAGATATAGCTAAGAAATTAGGTTATACAGCTGATGAGATACGTCAAGACCCTAAGAAGCAAGAAGAGGTTATGGACTACTATATGGACCAAAATGCTACTTCGTTGAAGCGTAAAGGTCACGAAGATACTCCATATAATTTATGGTTAGCACATAATCAAGGTGCAAGTGGAGCTAATGCGATACTTACTGGTAAGCTAACAGACACTGTTAGACGTAACATCAAAAATCAAGGTATTAAAGGTAATACAGACGAGGAGCTAATCAATAACTACCATGCTAAATTCGCACCTAAAATGGGAGCTAGTGTAGACGAGATTAAAACCTCTTCTGTCATATCTAGTAGTAAAGGTAGACCACTAGATGATACTAAGATGCGTAAGGTATATGCTCTACTAGGTAAGACATACCCTAAAGACTTAGATGCACCTACAGCACAGATTAAGAACTACGAGTTCCTAGAGAGTAGGGTAGGAGCAGACAAAGCCTATGAGGCTGTATTCGGTAATAAATCTAGTAAATCTAGTGGGCGTATGCAGAAGGCTATAGAGTTCCTAAGAACATTAGAACCTGGCTCTAAAGAGTATGAGTCACAGTCTAACTATATTAAGAAGTTAGGTAGGTCTGGTACAGCTAGTGAGTCCGATTTTAATGATTGGAAACAGGAACTAACAGACCCTAATATAACACCAGAGAGACGGGACGAGCTAGAAGAGAAGATTAGTGATGCTAAGAAGACAGCTAGTGAGCAGACAGCAGAGTCTAAAGTAGGTCTAAGAAGACAAGCTAGAGAGTCAGCTACTGCTATAACATCTAAGGATAATATAACTGGAGGTGATGAAGCTCAACTATATGACGACCAAGAGACTCTTAGAACTAACTCTAGTCCATCTACAGTTAAGAAAGATGAGAAGACGGCAGATAGTATGAGAGCTAACCAAGAAGCATCTATAGAGGTAGCTGATGTAAT
>DAOUPF010000152.1 GCA_030626265.1 Sulfurovum sp. | reverse complement strand
GAGCTGTTTACAGATGTATCCAAGCCATACTTTGAGATATCTGGCAAGCAGTGGGGAATCATAGGACTAGGAGCTATAGGCAACAAGGTAGCTACAGTTGCATCTGCATTTGGTGCAACTGTAAGCTACTACTCAACAAGCGGAGCCAATACAGAACAGCCCTATCAACAAAAAGACTTAGACAGACTCCTAGCAGAATCTGATATCATATCCATACACTCTCCACTCAATGAAAAGACTGATAATCTCATCAACAAAGATAATCTAAATATACTAAAAGATAATGCCATACTCCTCAATCTAGGCCGTGGCGGCATAGTAAATGAGATAGACTTGGCAGACGAGTTAAACAGGCGGAATATTTACGCTGGGCTAGATGTCACTATCAAAGAGCCTATAGAGCCTGAGCACCCTCTACTGCACCTAGGTAACCCTGAGCAACTACTCATCACTCCCCATATAGCATGGGCGAGTATAGAGGCTAGAGAGAAGTTACTTGAGGGGCTTGTAGAGAATATACAAGAGTTTTTAGGAGAGTGATGCTAGACCTACTCATCATCGGAAGTGGAGGAGCTGGACTCACAGCAGCCCTGAATGCCAAAGAGGCTGGTCTATCAGTCTCAGTAGTCACAAAAACACTACCTACAGGAGCACAAACAGCGATGGCACAGGGCGGTATGAATGCTGCTCTAGGCAATATAGAGCCTGACAACATAGAGTCACACATACAAGATACTCTAAAGTCTGCTCATGGACTAGCAGATGCTGATATGGTGAAGCTACTATGCGAACAGGCTCCCGATGTTATCGCCTGGCTAAACAGTATAGGGGTTCCATTCAGTAGAGTGTTCTCTCCCGAGAACACCAATCCAACATCCACAATAGCACAACGTCGTCTTGGGGGAGCCACTCACTCTCGTGCCTGCTATGCCCAAGACTATACAGGATTAAAGATACTCCATACACTATATGATCAATGCATAAAAGCAGATATAGAGTTTGTGACTGAGCACTATCTAATGAACCTCATTAAGTCTAATAACCAAGAGGTACAAGGGGCAACATTTTGGGATATAGACAGTGGCAAAGTAGTTGCTATAACTGCTAAAAAAACTATCCTAGCTACAGGAGGGTATGGAGAGATATATCATAACTTTACTACCAACTCTTATGGCTCTACAGGTGATGGTATAACAGCCATTCTGAGAGCTGGAGGAGAGGTAAGCGATATGGAGTTCATACAGTTTCACCCTACCGCACTAAAAGACTCCTCCATACTCATATCAGAGAGTGCCAGAGGTGAGGGAGGATATCTCATCAACCAAGAGGGTAAAAGATTTACAGATGAGCTAGCTCCTAGAGACGAAGTAGCCAGAGCCATATGGAGAGAAGTACGCATGGGGCATCATATATCACTAGATATCAGACATCTAGGAGAAGAGAAGATTAGCAATCTCATGCCCCAAGAGCTTCATCTCTGCCGTCTACACGCAGGCATAGACCCTATCACAGAGCCTATCCCTATCATGCCAGTAGCACACTATACAATGGGCGGCATTGATGTGGATAAATCCTTCCAAGCAAGTGGATTAAAGCACTGCTACGCAGTAGGTGAGTGCAGCAATGCCAAGGTACACGGAGCCAATAGACTAGGTGGAAACTCTCTGTTAGAGATAGTCACATTTGGTAGGAAAGTAGCTCAAAATATTATAGAGGATATAGAGAAAAGTTCATTTTCATCACATGAGCCTAAACAGGATAAAGAGAAGCAAATAGCCCATGATGAAGCTATCATAGAGAAGATATTTGCAAAGCCAAATGATGTCAACTTCTACCATAAACGCAAAGTACTAGGTAAGCTTCTCTACAAAGACGCAGGAATACTAAGAAATAGAAATGACATACATGAAGCTGTTATATATCTGGAGAGTATCCAAGATAAATTGGCAATCATGGGCGTAGGAGATAAATCCAGAGAAAATAATCAAAACCTAGTAGAGTTTTTGGAGTTTCGTAACTCTCTGTTGTTAGCTGAAGCTCTACTCAAGAGTGCTTTGCATAGACAAGAGAGTAGAGGGGCACACTATCGTGAAGACTTTCCTATAGAGAGAGTGGAGTTTGAAAAGCATACTTATTGTAAACTTACTGATAATGAGAAAGTAGAAGTTTTATCATGACGATAAATATCCTAAGAACCCAAGATGGCAAAACATATCAAGAGGAGTTCTCACTAGGGCATAGTAAAGTCACCACCCTACTCTCAGCTCTATATGAGATCAAATCCAAGCTAGACCCCACACTCACATTTGGCTCAGGATGCAGGTCTGGTATATGTGGTAGCTGTGCAGTGCTAGTAGATGGTAAAGAAACATTAGCTTGCTCTCATAAACCATCAGCAGATGAGCTTATCGAACCCCTACGCTATCACCCAGTCATTCGTGACCTAAAAGTAGACAAATCAAAAGCTCACGCTACACTATCTATACTCAAAAGTGTTGATTTGTCACCTGACCCTAAAAAGATAGATGAACAGAAGACAAAGATACAGACTGACTGTATACTCTGCGATAGTTGCTATTCAGCCTGCCCTGTACTCGCTGTAAATTCTGACTTTTTAGGGCCTTTTACACTGACTAGAGTATATAGATACGAAGCTATCCAAAGCTCCAACCTCTTGGAAAGTATCCAAACAAATGGTATCTGGGATTGTACTCTATGTGGAGAGTGTACTATAGCTTGCCCACAAGGCATAGACTCAAAGATGGATATCACAATGCTGCGAAGTTTATCTGCCCAAGCAGGACATAGTGACCCAAATTTTGGAGCCATGGGAACTATGGAAGCTATGGATTTCGGGACTCCTGATTTTGGTGATGGGGGATTTGGGTTTTAAAAGTTATATCTCAAGCCAAGGCTTACTGCATCCATATCAGGTACATCTGACTCTATAAGCAGTCGTTGATAATCTAAAAAAATGCTCCACTTTTTTAGATTGTCTGTACCTTGTTCATCGTCATACTCTTCATCAGAGAAGTAATACTCAAATCCAAGTCCAGCTGAAACCCCATAATCATTATCAAAATAATTGAGCCTTAAGCCATTGCCTAAGTTTTCTGTATACCCATAACCTAAAAGTCCATAAATATTAAAGTCATCATTTATGGAGTACTGTGGTTTAGCAAATATACCTATATGCTGTATAGGTGCTCCTCCAAAAGGTCCTTTATCTAAGAAAGTCCTCATAGCTCTAACTTCAACACCAAAGTATTCATTTAAATCATAGCCAGCTCTTAGCATAATGCCATATGTTTCATCTTCATATGTACAACTATTGCCGCAAGAATGAAGTTTGGCAGCTACAAGTCCTATTCCTAAGTATAAAGGAGTATCATCTTCTTCTAAGACAATATTCTCTGCATCTGATTTGGGGAGTACCATGCCTCTTCCATGGAGACTCATTGCAAGTAGTATTGCACCTAATAGTGCCATTTTAAAGATTCTTGTCATTTTATTTTTCCTATTTCATCTTCTTTTCTTATCACATGAAGTCCTATCATCATGGTGAAAATCATCATAAGCAAAAGTGTAACATTATTTAATGCATCTCCACCGTCAGAAGTCTGTGAAGAGGCACATTGCACATCCAGTATAACGGTTGCTTCAGAAGTATTACCATTTACATCAGTTATAGAGTAAGTTAAAGAATCTGATACTTGATTGATATCTGCAAAAGGGAAATAAAGAATCACTTGAGTTCCATCACTGTCTACTATTATCTCATAAGTACCATAAGCAGGATCAATCGTAACTTCAATCGTTATATTTCCATCAAATATATCATTATCTAGAATATCTATAACATTTGCTCCATAATGTGTAATCACAATATCATCATCTACTGCTCCTATGACAAGATTATACTTAATAGTAACTTCTGCAGTATCAGTCAATCCTGTAGCAAGCTCTCTCAATAGATATATGATTGGTGTTGGATTAGCAATAAATCCATCTAGAGGTCTGAAGACCAATAATCCTGTTGCACTATCATATTCCCAGATTCCTTCTCCAGATACAGTAACACTACCATCTGCATTTAACACTCCATTTACTGGAGCTTGCAGTATTACATCTACATCCAAAGGTGTTGCCACGGCACCATTACCCAGAGTATCTCCATCGAGTATATTCACACTAACATCTGTACCTATAGTATTACCTATTGAGTTATCATCATCTGCAGATGGAGATATAACTGCTGCATCATACTCTACACTGACTGTAGCTGGCTGGCTTATGAGTCCTGTATTTAAATCTGTTATAACATACTCTATAGGCGCTGGATTACCAATAAATCCATCAAGTGGATTAAATGTCAGTATGCCTGTAGCTGCATTATAAACCCAAGTTCCTTCTCCTGGTACAGTTACGCTTCCATCTATATTTACCGTACCTCCTGCTGGAGATATAAGTGTCACATTAATATCATCTGCTAAGGCATCTGAACCATCATTCAATGTATCATTAGCCAGTATATCAATGCTAACACTATCACCTATGCTATTGCCTGTTGTAGAGCTATCATCACTACTATTTGGGCG
>DAOUPF010000021.1 GCA_030626265.1 Sulfurovum sp. | reverse complement strand
CTTAAACTTTAGCTCTTCAGCACTCTCTATGTTATCTGGATCTGATATAATACAGTCAACAGGACAGACAGCAACGCATTGTGGTTCATCATAGTAGCCTACACACTCTGTGCATAAATCAACATCTATCAGATAAATTGGATCATTTTCTTCAATAGCTGTATTGGGGCACTCATCGCGACAGGCATCGCAGGCTATACATTCATCTTTAATTAATAGTGCCATATTTTCCTCTGTTTACCCAAATCTAAAGATATGGGATTAAATAATTTTACGAGTTATAACTTATCAAAGCTTAAAGGTAAATTATCTAATAGATGTAGAGAAAGTTATTTTGCTAATATGACTTTATAAATGGCAGTTTTACCCAATATATCTGTTATCTTTAGAGTAGAACTTGACTTTGAATATATATTAGTAATATCACCTATGACTATGAGATTCAATAAGGTGATAGAGACTGTAAAATTAGGTAGTTAAGTTAAACTTTATTTGGAAAGCAGAACCTATACCCTCTACGTCTAACAGTCTCAATAGTAGTGATGCCTAAAGGCTTGTCCATCTTTTGTCGTATTTGGTTTATTGCAACCTCTATAACATTTGGTGTAACAAGTTCTGGTTCTTCCCAGATAGCATCAAGGAGTTGCTCTTTTGAGACTATCTGATCTTTGTGCATAGCTAGATGGGTCAGTACTTCAAAAGGTTTTCCTTTGAGCTCTATATCTACACCGTCATAAATAATTTTCTCTTCTTCTGGGCTGATAATTAATTCATTTATCTCTATCATATTACTTGCTCCAAATCGGAGTTTTGCCTCTATACGAACATGTAATATATCTAAGTCTATGGGTTTTTTGATATAGTCATCAGCCCCAGATTTTAGTGCTTTTATTTCATTTTCTTTATCTGTTTGTGTAGAAAGTATAATAATAGATGTTTTTGTATGTTTTTCTTTGATATCTCGGGTTAATTCTGCTATATTGCTACCAGGTAGTGTCCAGTCAAGAAGCACTAAATTGTAGTTACGGATATCTAGAAAATATTTTCCATCACCTATATTTTCTGCTATATCACTCTGATATCCAAACTCCTTGAGCTTTTCAGATATAGAGTTACTAAGCTGTATATCATCCTCAATAATTAGTATTCTCATATCAAACCACCTTTTATTTAGTTCTAAACTTAAATTTATTTTAAATTATACCATAAATTATCGTTATAGCCAAAATTAATTTTATTTTGTTACTATTATATCATGATAAAAATGAGCAGAAAAAAATATTTTGTGTCTATACTTATGGTTTTAGTGTTTATACCAGTCCTACTTTTTGCTAAAAAGGAGGTTCTCATTGACCTAAGCCTTCAAAAAGTCTATGCTATGGAAGATGGAATGATAGTTTTTGATGGTCGTATATCCTCAGGAAAGAGTGGATATGAGACTCCTACAGGTAAGTTTGCTGTTCTCCAAAAGAAACGTAAGCATAAATCCAATCTATACCCAAAACCAGATGGAGGTGCAAAGATGCCTTATATGATGCGTCTGACATGGGATGGGATTGCTATGCATCAGGGATACGTACCTAAAAAGCCAGCTTCACATGGTTGCATAAGACTTCAAAGAAGATTTGCAAAAAAGCTTTTCCAATGGGTAGACAAAGGAACACCTGTTAGTGTAGAGGGGGATGCAGGTAACTATCTTGGTTATACTAAAAGTACTGTATATGAAAAAGATAAAGATGGATACTCTATTATAGAGGTCTATTAGTCCAACTCTCAGATAGTGCTACAGAACAGTTTTCCAATATATCAGGTTTGCTAATCTTTATTTTCAATCTATTTATAGCATTAAAATTTTCAAATATTGACTCTTTTAAACCCATAAGAGCATCTTCTAGTAGTTCATACTTATATTTTTGTAGATGATTCTCTATCATCTCAACCATTTTACTATAGTCAACAAATTCATTATCTCTATAGTTATAATCTGCTTTTAAATCTACTATAACTCTCTGTTCAAGCTCTCTCTCAAAATCAAGAAGTCCTATGATGCAAGGTATATTGAGAGTATCTATATGTATGGTCATTAGACTGAAGCTTCTTCTTTGTTAAACATACGAATAATATTTGGCGTATGCTTATAAAAAATAATAAAAGCGATAATCCATATAGGAGTATGAGCAACAATTCCTGGTACTTCAGGATATAATATATAGCTAGCTATTACAAAAGCAATAAGCCCAATAAGTGATGATAAGGATACAATTTTTAGACCCTTGCTTGATATAACCCATGTAGCAATGGCAATGAGTGCAGGGATAGGCATCATGACAAGTAAAACTCCAAAGCCTGTAGCTACACCTTTTCCACCCTCAAGAGATAGAAAAATAGAGAAGCAGTGACCTATCACTGAGAGTACAGCTATAGTCCAGAGTACACCTTCTGGCGCACCTAGGAACTTGGCTATCAATATAATAATAGCACCTTTAATTGCATCTAAAAAAAGTGTAGCCCCTCCAAGTTTTCTGGCAAGTTTAGGATCTTGTTCTTTGACAACTCTGAGTACATTTGTTGCACCGATATTTCCACTACCTGCACTTTTGATATCTACACCAGCAAATTTCTTGGCTAGAAGATATCCAAATGGTATACCAGATATGATATATGCTGCTAGGTAGAGAACTATATTTTGATTTAAAAATTCCATGTTTTTCCTTTGATTGTGCAATTTTAACGGAATTTGGATAAAATAGCCAATTATAATTGTGGCTTAGACCATTTTAGGAGACTATACATATGAGTATTGACTATAAAAAAGAGATAAATAGATTAAAAGATAAACTAGATGTAACTGTAGTAGCTCACTATTATCAGAGAGATGAAGTATTTGAGATGGGTGATATTGTAGGTGATAGTTTAGAGCTTGCAAGAAAATCAAAAGAGGCTACAAGTGAATGGATTGTTTTTTGTGGTGTTGGTTTTATGGGGCAGAGTGTAAAAGTCATAGCACCGAACAAGAGAGTTTTGATGCCCAAAGTTGCCTGCTGTGCAATGGCTAGGATGATAGATAGTAGCTATTTTGATGATTCTGTGCAGTATATAGTTGAACGTGGTGTTCCAAAAGAGAATATTCTACCTATCACATATATCAACTCAGATGCAACTGTTAAATCAAAAGTAGGAGAGATGGGTGGATATGTCTGTACGTCCTCTAATGCTTTTAAGATTATAGAAAAAGGTCTAGAGAGTGGAAAGAAGATTCTCTTTGTTCCTGATCGATGCCTAGGGCAAAACTTTGCTAACTCAATAGGACTAAAATCCTGTGTCATAGGAGTAGGAGATTGTGATCCCAAAGAGGCTGATGTTATCTGTTTTAATGGTTTTTGCTCAGTACACCAGTACTTTACGCTAGATGATATAGAGTTTTATCGTAATAGATACCCAGGTATCAAAATAGCAGTACACCCAGAGTGTGACCCAGCTATAGTACAAGCAGCTGATTTCTCTGGCTCTACATCACAGCTTATTAAATATGTAGCAGATTTGGACCCTGAGCAAAAAGTAGCAGTAGGTACTGAGTATAATCTAGTCAATAGAATGAGAAGCAAAAATACTTTTGTACTATCTTCTACCAAGCCTGAGTGTCCAACAATGAATGAGACTACACTAGAAGATTTATATATAGTGTTAAAGTCTATAGAAGATAAAGCTCCAATCAATGAGATAGAGATTGATGAGCATACAGCCAAATATGCAAAATTGGCATTAGATAGAATGTTGGAAATAAAATAGATGCTAAAAGAACAATTTCTCAAATCAATGGTAGCCGAAGATGTAGGCAGAGGAGATCTCTTTTCTCGTATTAGTGATAGTAAACATATAAAAGCTTTTATCATTGCAAAGAGTGATGGAGTTTTTGCCGGTAGAGAGTATATCGAGGTATTTGCAAAGATGTATGATCTTGAACTTGATTGGAGAGTTGAAGATGGTAGTAGGTTTGTAGTAGGAGATAAGCTCTTATTTGTTTCTGGAGAGTCTAAGATAATATTATCGTTAGAGCGTTCTATACTAGATATCGCACTTCATGCAAGCTCAATTGCTACTCTAACAGCTCAATATGTATATGCTATCAGGGGTACAGGAGTCAAGCTACTAGATACGAGAAAGACAAGACCACTGCTTCGTGAATTTGAGAAATATGCAGTACGTTGTGGTGGTGGGCTAAATCACCGTATGGGGCTAGATGACTGCCTGATGCTAAAAGACACGCATTTGAAAACTATTGATAATCTAGAGTCATTTATGGTAGAGGTGAGAGAAAAAATTCCTTTTACTTCCAAAGTAGAGATAGAGTGTGAAACTCTAGCAATGGCACAAAGTGCCATGAGTGCAGGAGCAGATATCATCATGTGTGATAATATGTCGCTAGAGCAGACCAGAGAAGTAGTAGCTCTTAGAGATAGTGACTATCCACATATACTCATAGAGGCTAGTGGTAATGTTACATTGGAGACTATTTCTGAGATAGCCACTACTGGTGTAGATGCAATAAGCTCTGGTAGCATAATCCACCAAGCAAACTGGATAGATCTCTCTATGAGAGTTGATACATAGGATGAAACAGTATATGCAAGAGTTTAGAGAGATTATAAAGTCTTATAAAAATATAACGGTTGTATCTCATATAAACCCTGATCCTGATGCTATAGGTACATCATTGGGAGTTTATGCTTGGCTGAAAGAGCAAGGTATACAGGTGGAGGTGGTAAACATGACAAAAGACATTCCCATATTTTTAGATTTTTTACCATTTTTCTCAAAAATAAAAAATAAAATTGATTTTGAAGATTCATTGATTATATCTTGTGACTGTGGTAGCATCGATAGATTGGGTTTTGATGTAGAGGGCAGAGATATCATCAATATCGACCATCATCTAACCAATACAGAGTATGGCATACTCAATATTGTAGAAGCAAATGCAGTTTCAAGTTCAGAGGTAGCATATAAGTTATTAAAGCAAATAGGTACTGTATCTAAAGATAGTGCAACAGCATTTTATGCAGCTTTGATTTCAGATACACGAAATTTTACTACAAATAATATGCATAAGGGTATCTTTACTATAGCTTCAGAGTTGGTAGAGTTGGGTGCTAACTGTGTAGAGATACCAAAACAGATGATAAATAGACGCTCTTTGGCATCACTTAGGATACTTGGGATTGCACTTGAATCTCTAGAGTTGCATGTTGATGGCAAGATATCTATATTGAAAATATGTCAAGATTATTTGCATAGTTCAGGTGCTAAAATAAGTGACTTAGAGGGTATTGTTGACTATGCTAAATCATTAGCTACTGTAGAGATAGCTATAATGTTTGTTGAGACGCCAAGTGGTGTCAAGGTG
Organism: Sulfurovum sp.; assembly: GCA_030626265.1. Lineage (GTDB taxonomy): Bacteria > Campylobacterota > Campylobacteria > Campylobacterales > Sulfurovaceae > JAAXPZ01. The sequence continues at coordinate 4,712 of DAOUPF010000021.1, read as the reverse complement.
TCTCTCCGTAGTAAAGGTATTGATATATCAGGTCTATCTAGCTATTTTGGAGGTGGAGGTCATAGTGTGGCTGGTGGCTTTGAATCCAAAGATATAAAAATAGAAGAGATGTCTTCAAAAGTATTGATGGAGATTAAAAATAGAGGATTGATAATATGAGACAAGGATACTATCCAAGACGAAGAAAAAGAATTTGGCCTAAACTTTTAGTACTATTACTGATAATGGTAGGGGTTGCTTATTTTGTATTGACCTCTCCTAGATTTGAGAGAGGAATGCCTAAAATAACTGCAGTAAAGTCAGTATATTCAAGTGCTAAAAAACCAATCAAAGTGATACTAGAGGATAATCAAGCACTAGGTCAGTATCAAGCTGTGTTTAGTGATGGTAGTCGCAATATAGTAGCAACTTCTGGTACTTTTGATATGCCTATGAAAAAGAGTGAGATAATCGTACCTTTCCCTAGTCAAATTCAAGATAGTGAAGAGGCAACAAAGTGGACACTAACCATATCAGTCAAAGACAAAAGTTTATGGAACTATCTTGAAGGTAATATTCAAACCAAAATAATTCATATAGTTGCTGATACAAAGCCACCTTCTGTAAAAGTTTTAGCAAAGAGCTCAACTATGGCTAGAGGTGGTAGTGCATTAATCGTGTTTAAAGCAACGGACAATAATCTAAATAAAGTATATATAATCTCTGGAGGAATAAAGTTCAAAGCAACACCTTATAAGAAAAAAGGTTATTTTGCATCTCTGATTGCATGGCCTTTTAAGAAAAAAAGTATAAAGATACATATAGTAGCTATAGATGTAGCTGGCAATAAAACTAGTAAAAAAATAACCTTTCCAAAAGTATATAGAGAAAACAAAGTTTCATGGATAGGAGTCTCGGATCGTTTCTTGGATGGAAAGATTGTTGATGTAGCAAAAAAAGACCCAAAAGCATCCAAAGTCAAAGGTAGGCTCAATAAATTCAAAGCAGTTAATGAGACTATGAGAATAAATAATGAAAAGTTGATACATAAGTATGCTTCTGTACTATCTAATAAGATGTTTGATTCTTGGAAAGTAAAAGCATTCTATCCACTAAAATCTGCAAAACTTGTAGCAGATTTTGGAGATGAGAGGCACTACTACTATAAGGATAAAACAAAAGAGATATCTAGGTCTTATCATGTGGGATACGATTTTGCTAGTACAAGGCGTGCTCCTATTATTAGTTCAAGCAGAGGTACAGTTGTATTTGCTGATCTGAATGGAATATATGGAAAAATGCCAATGATTGATCATGGATTTGGACTATATACACTATATGGGCATTGTTCAAAAATGCTAGTCGAAGAAGGAGAAGAGGTAGAAGCAGGGCAAGTTATAGCAAAAACTGGTGTAACTGGTTTAGCATTGGGGGATCATCTACATTTTGGTATTTTAGTACAGGGAGTTGAGGTCTGGCCTATGGATTGGACGAAGCAAAATTGGATAACAAAGAATATAGATAAAGTATTTAAAAAAGCTGATAAGATTATAGGTAAATAAAAATCTGTTATAATACTATGAATTACACACAGAAGAGGAAAGTAATTGCTACAACGAACTATAAATAAGGCAGTTGAGGTAGTTGGCATCGGATTGCATAAAGGCAAACCGGTTAGACTGCGAATAGAGCCTATGGATGCCGATAGTGGCATTATATTTTACCGTAGTGATGTTGCTGTGAGCATACCCCTATCTATAGATTCTGTAGTAGACACTACTATGGCTACTGTAATTGGAGTAGGTGTAAACTCTATCTCTACTATAGAACATTTCTTATCGGTATTATATGCATATGGTATAGATAACCTTCGTATAGTGGTACAAGGAGATGAGATACCTGTGATGGATGGTAGTGCTATCTCTTTTTGTCTACTACTAGATGAAGCTGGTATTAGAGTACAAGAAAAATCTAAAAAAGTTATTCGTATCAAAAAAAGTGTTGAGGTGTCAGATGGTAAAAGATTTGCTAGACTTGAACCCTCTCAAGAAGCAAGTTTTAATTTTGAGATAGATTTTTCTCATCCCGCTATACAGACACAATCTTTTGAATATACTTTTAGTAAAATATCCTTTATAGAAGAGATTGCAAGAGCGAGAACCTTTGGTTTTGCAAAAGATATTCAGTATCTACAAAGTAGAGATTTGGCACTAGGTGCAAGTTTGAAAAATGCCATAGGATTAGATGATAGAAAAGTACTTAACAATGAAGGTCTGAGATTTGACAATGAGTTTGTTCGGCATAAGATTCTGGATGCTATGGGTGATATGATGGTAACAGGATACAATATATTGGGACGATATAGTGCATTTGCTGGGAGTCATAAACTTAATCACCATCTAACAAAGAAACTATTTTCAGATAGTGAAAATTATGAGATTGTCTCTGTTGAAATATTGAAAAACCCCAGTTATGAGATGAAATTTGCCTGATTTTGTAGTATTGATAAACTCTATTGCTGTGCCTATACAGGTAGGTATATATAAGAATCAACAGTGCATTAAACTCCAAGAGATAGAGGGGCAGACATCTGATGTACTGTTGCAGTATATGGAAGATATTTTAGAGCAGTATGATGTTAGTAAAATAATATATGTTAATGGGCCAGGAAGTTATATGGCTATTAAGCTTACATATATTATGCTTCAGACAATTAAATTAATTCGTGGAATTCCGTTTGTAGGATGTAGTGCTTTTGAATTTAATACAGGGCAACCGGTGCGTGCAATGGGCAATCTCTATTTTATCAAGGAAAAAGAGACTATAATTACAAAAAAGTTTAATGAAAAGATAATGCAGGAGTTTGGGGTGCCCGATAATTTGAGTGCACTTGTTTTTGAAAAAGACAATAGACCCCAATATATACTACCTGCTGTTTAAAGGTTTAATTTGAAAATAACAGTACCAGCTACCTCCGCAAATCTTGGTCCAGGATTTGATTCTCTAGGTTTGTCCATAGATCTACGAAATGAAGTAATTATAAAACCATCACGATTTTTGAGTATCTCTACTCAAGGTGAAGGATCAGAACATCCAAAGATTAGAAAAAATACACTCTTTTTAAATATATTTAATAAACATTATAAAAGATTAAGTGGCAAACATAACACTTTTCGATTTGAGTTTACTAATAGAATACCAATATCTAGAGGTATGGGTAGCTCTTCTGCAGTGATTGTAGCTGCTATCACAGCAGCACATATCGCTTCTGATACTAGATACAATAAGAGAGGTATATTAAATCTAGCACTAAAACATGAGAATCATCCTGACAATATAACTTCATGTGTAATGGGTGGTTTTAATGTCGCATGTTTAGAGGGAGATCGCGTTTTTAGCAAAAAGCGAAGATTGCCAAACTATCTTCGTGCAGTTTTGGTGGTGCCAGATCGTACTATATCTACAGCTAGATCTCGTCATGTCTTACCTAAGTCTTATTCTAAAGAGGAGCTTGTCTATTCTCTCTCTCGTGCAGCATATATGACAGCACTGTTTATGAGTGAATCATGGGATCAGTTACGCATAGCCTCAAAAGACAAGATACATCAAGATCGCCGTATGCGTATGATGCCAGAGCTTATTGAGGTACAAAAGTTATCTTTGGAAAAAGGCTCTTTGATGAGTACACTATCTGGAAGTGGCTCTACATTTTTTTCATTATGTTATGAAAAAGATGCAGAGCAAATAGCCGCATCTTTACAAGAAAAATTTCCTCAGTTTAGAGTTTTTGTAAAGCCTTTAGACAATCATGGAGTGATATCTAAAGGCTAAGGGCTTTGCTCTTAAAGTCTTTTAGGTATAATATCGATGAAAAATAATAATCCTATACGCATGTGTATTGCTTGCAGAAAAAGAGAATCCCAAAAATTATTGATTAGATTACAATTGGTTGATAAGAGAATAGTCACATATCAAGGATTTGGTAGAAGTACTTATCTCTGTTTGGAGTGTATTCGAAATGATAAGAGGATGAACGGTTTTGCAAAGCGTTTTAAGATAGAACGAGAAGAATTATCTACGATTTTGAAGGAGTTAGAGAAGAATGGACAGAGTTAAGATCCAGGAGATCGCAGCAGAAGCTGGGATGTCAAACAATATATTGATAGAAAAAGCAAAAGAGTTAGGCTACGATGTAAAAGTTTCAGCAAGTTCAATTGACCTTGACCAAGCGGCAATACTGATGGACTATGCTATGACAGGTTCCCTACCTGCAGATTTTACAAAACCAGGTGAGAAACCAAAGGTTATAGTTAAAAAAGCAGTCAAAAAACCTGAAAAAGTAGAAGAAGAACCAAAAGTGATGGAAGAGCCCAAACCTCAAGAGCCTAAAATTAAAGAGGCTGAAGAGAAAATTGAGGTAAAAGCAGAAGCAGAAGCTGAAGCTAAAGTTAAAGTTAAAGTTAAAGAAGAGCCAAAGCCAAAACTTAGAAATCAGAAGCGAAAAATACAGAAGATTGTTGAAAAGAAAGAGACAGTTGAAGTAGCAGAGAAAGAGGAGATTACTCCCCCTGAAAAGCTTACTCCTGTAGAAACAGAGCCTTTGATAGAAAAAGAAGAGAAGATAGTAGAGGAAAAAGTAGAAGTAGAGGCTAAGGTCGAAGAGGAGAACACTCCTGTAAAAGCCAAACCTGTAATTAACTCAAAATCTATAAAAAGTACACCAAAAATACCAG
>DAOUPF010000454.1 GCA_030626265.1 Sulfurovum sp. | reverse complement strand
CTACCTTTAGTACGATAGAGTATTTTGTCTATATATAGAGCATCATTGTAGTGGTATATGAGAGCCGATTTGTCACTATTTGGTCGGGTGAGTTTATCTAGTAGTATCACATAGTCAAACTCCAAGCCCTTGGATCCATGTATAGTCATAATCTTTGCACCATGTACTGTGTTGGAGGCTACAGAGATACTAGAGGTATCAAACTCCTCTATAAATGTAGGAATGTCATCAAATCCTGAGCTAAACTCTAGCAGTTTTAGTATATTTAAGTCAGCATCAAAGTAGCCAAACTCTCGCACCAATCTATCAACTACCTGCAATGGAGACATAAAGGCAGAGAACCAAGAGATATCTATATCCTCTAGCAATTTACCTATTTTTAGCAGCATTGGCTGTGCATCTATCCTCTCTCCATAGAACAGATATGAGCTCATAGCTACAAGGGCAGCGATCTTGGGTATATTTTTCAGTGAAGATGATGTTTTGAGGAGCGTATCTATCCCTTCATGCTGACAAGCTTCTTGTAGACTCTGTCCATCTTTGTTGGTGCTTACTAGGAGTGCTATGTCATTGATATCTATGCCCAGTTCCAGTAGCTTTTTGATCTCTCTCACTGCCTCGTCTATCAGCTCCTCTGACTCTATAACCTCTACATACCCTTGTGATGCTCCATCTCTACTCTTTTGTGGAGTATAGCCATCCATGATAGGTACAAACCATCTATTTACCTGTTCTACTAAATGCTTGGCACTCCTATAGTTGGTATCTAGTGGCAGTATATCTACACCATAATTCTGAGCTACTTTATCAAACAGCTCCTCTACACCACCACGAAATCTATATAGCGACTGCTTCGTATCTCCCACATAAAAAAAGCTCTTGAACTCACTCTGCCCAATGCCTGAAAATATCTCATCAATGAGAGGTTTTAGGAGCAAGAACTGCAAAGTAGAGGTATCTTGAAACTCATCGAGCAATATATGTTTGAACTTGGCATCTATCTTAAAGTACAAAAACTCTCTACTGATACTCTCATGCAACAATCTATAAGTAAAATAGCTCAAATCATCAAAAGATAGCACTCCTGATGACTTCGCATTTGTTATATTCGCATTACGATAGTAGTCATAGATTTTGAATAAATTTTGCAGAACTATCTGTTCTCTTACTCTAGCCCATAGACTCAGTGCCTGTTTTAGACTTGCATATATCTCCTCTATATCTATGGAAACTACCTTTTTATACCAAGTGTGTTCAGCTAGTGTCTCTTTCTCAAAAAGTTTTTTTGAAAACAGCTCTTTTGTACTCTTAGTCTCAAACTGTTTTATGCATCTAGT